>JBAZVY010000065.1:0-11085 GCA_041660645.1 Elusimicrobiota bacterium
GCATGATCCCGGGCAGGACCCCTTTCATCTTATCTTCCAGGAGCATGTCGCGCAGGTCGTCTTTGACCGCCTCGAACTTGGCGGGTTCGGCCGCGCGTTTTTCCGTGACCTGCAGGATATGATGGCCCTTGGGCGAAGGCACGGTGCGGATCTCGTCGGATTTCATGGCGAAGGCGATGCGGTCGATCTCCGGGGGCAGCATGCCCTGGGATACGAACCCGTAGTCGCCGCCCGTGATCTTGCCGGTAGGGGCCAGGGAGCGTTCTTTGGCCAGGGCCGCGAAGTCGGCGCCGGCTTTGACCCGGGCGATGAGGTCGGCGGCTTCGGTCTCGGTCTTGACCAGTATGTGGCGCAGATGCACGGCCGGGGGCGAGGCCAGCTTTTCCCGATTGGCCGAGAACGCCTTTTGCAGTTCTTCGGGCTTGACCGTGAGTTTGCGCATGGACAATATGAGGTTGCGCATGAGCAGCTGCTCGGAGATCTCGGCGCGCAGCTTCTCCAGGGAGCTGCCCGACTGCTTGAGTTGGCTCTCGAACAGGGCCGGGTCGTTGAATTGGGACCGGAGCTTGGTCAGGCGCTTGTCCACCTCCGAGGTGTTGGCCTTTATGCCTTGGGCTTGGGCGGCCTGGCGCAGGATGATCTCATCCACCATCTCTTCGAGCGTGGCGGGCCCGTAGCGCTTCCAGAGCCGGTCCAGGACTTCGGATTGGCGGATGACCGTGCCGTTGACGGACACCACGTCCCGGTCTTCTTCTCCGCGCGCGGACGCGGCCAGAGCCAGCATGACGGTGCAGATCAGTGCGATATGGCGCATTTCGCCTCCTTTTATATAAGGAATCAAATGATAAAATAAGCCCGACGGACTAAGGAAGTCAAAACCATGAAAGAATCTTGGAAGACCATAATCGAGCCGTTCCGCATCAAGGCCGTGGAGCCCATGGGCTTTACCACCTTGGCCGAACGCGAGCAGATACTGCGCGAAGCCAGCTATAACGTCTTCGCCATACCCGCGGAGAAGGTGCTCATAGACCTGCTGACCGATTCCGGCACCTCGGCCATGTCCGCGGCCCAGTGGGCGGCCATCATGCGCGGCGACGAGTCCTACGCCGGGGCGCGCAGTTTTTACGTTTTCGAGAAGGCGGTGCGCGACCTGACCGGCTACCGCTACGTGCTGCCCGTGCATCAAGGCCGGGCCGCGGAGCGCATACTCATGAGCGTGGTGTGCGGTCCGGGCAAGACCGTGCTGGCCAATTCCCATTTCGACACCACCCGGGCCAATGTGGAGGCTTCCGGGGGCACGGCCATAGATTTGCCCGTGCCCGAGGCCCTGAAGTTCGATACGCCCGCGCCGTTCAAGGGCGACATGGACACGGTGGCCATGGAGGCTAAGATCCGGGAGATCGGGGCCGAGAACATCCCCATGGTCATAATGACTCTGACCAACAACTCCTTGGGCGGACAGCCGGTATCCATGCGCAACCTGCGCCAGGTCTCCGAGATCGCCCGCCGGCATCGCATCCCCGTGATCCTGGACGTGGCCCGTTTCGCGGAGAACGCTTTCTTCATCAAGCTGCGCGAGCCCGGCTACTCCACCCGGCCGGTGCGCGATATCGCGCGGGAGATATTCTCCTATGCCTCGGGCTGTATGATGAGCTCCAAGAAGGACGCTTTGGTGAATATCGGAGGATTCTTGGCCTTGAACGACCCGGAATGGGTGGGCCGAGCCCGGGAAGCCCTGATCCTGACCGAAGGCTTCCCGACTTACGGCGGTTTGGCCGGCCGGGACCTGGAAGCCCTGGCCCAGGGGCTCGATGAGATCCTAGACGAGCATTATCTGACCTATCGCCTGCGCTCCGTGGAATACTTGGGCGAGGGCCTGCGCCGCAGCGGGGTGCCCATCGTGGAGCCTCCGGGCGGGCACGCCGTGTACGTGGATGTGAAGCGCTTCCTGCCGCATATACCGCCCGCGCGCTACCCCGGGCAGTCCTTGGTCTGCGAGCTTTACCGCACCGCGGGCATCCGGGCCGTGGAGATCGGCTCGCTCATGTTCGGCAAGGAGACGGCGGACGGCGGCTTCGAGGCCGCGCCCATGGAGCTGGTGCGCCTGGCCATCCCTCGGCGGGTGTATACCCAGAGCCATATCGATTTCGTCATCGAGGTGTTCGCGGACATCGCCTCCCGGGCCTCCACCCTGCGCGGCCTGCGCGTGGTGGAGCGGCCGAAGCGCTTGGCTCATTTCACGGCTAAGCTCATGCCGGAGCCGGTCTGATGGCGGAGGCGCCCGGCAACATCGTCCTGGTCAGTCTGGACCGGGGCCTGTTCGACGAGCTCAGCGGCGCGGCCGGCGCGCGCGGCTTGGCCGTGTCCTGCGTGCCCGGATTGCGCGAGACCGCGGCCCGGCTGGCGGCGGGGCCCTGCGTCGCGCTGATCGTGGATTTCGCATCGGTCTATCCGGAAGAACGGGAGCAGTTCTTGGCCCTGCACCGGCACGTGCCCGCCATCCCCATGTTCTTGTTGGAGACCAGCAAGAGCCTGGCTCCGACCTTGTCTGCGCCCATGCGCCGGCTCTCGTGGCCCTTGCCGCCTTGGATCCTGGACCAGATCCGGGCCACGGACCGGCCCGTGGTGCTGCTCACGGATCAGACCCTTTTCGCCACCTCGGCCGTTCAGATCGCCTTGCAGCAGTCCGGCATCCAGGTGGTGTCTTTGGAATCCACCGTGGGCTTGGTCGAATTCGTCAATGAGCAGAAGGCGGCGCGTCTGCGCCAACCGGAAGCCAAGAAATCTTTCTGGGGCCTGTTGGGCAACGGCACGGAGACCACCAACCCGGGCACGCCCGTGCTGGGCCGGGTGGTGGTGGCTTACTTCCCCAGCGAGGTGCAGTTCGCCGAGAGCCTGGACGCGCGCCTGCGCCAGGTCGTGCCCGAATCGATCTGCTATTACGTCTCCGGCATGGACCAGGTCCGGGCCTGCGCCGCCGCGATCAAGTCCGGCCAGGCTTTCTCCGTCATGCGGGAGACGGCCGGCCGCATCCCGGGTTTTCTGGTCGAGGGCAAGAATGAGGAGCAGCACCGGCCCCAGGAGAAGGAGCGCATCCTCCTGTTGGATAATTTCAAGCCTACCCTGGCCGCGCTGGGCCAAGCCCTCATCGGCGCCGGCTATGAGGTGGTGACGGCCAGCAACGGCGAAGAGGTCATGAGCGATTTCCGGCAGGGCGCCTATAATCTGGCCATAATCGGCACGGCCATCGCCTATGCCCAGCATTCGGGCGCGGAGTTCGCCCAGAAGCTGCGCGAGCACGATCCCGACCTGCGCATCATATTCATGGTGGACCGCTATCCTCTGCAGGCGGCCCTGCAGGGCGTGAGCCAAGTCGTGGAGCTGGGCTTGGACGACGCCCTGCTCAAGCCCGTGGAATCCTCCCGGCTGATCTTCTCCGTGCAGCGGGCCCTGGAGCGGCGCTTTTTGCTCTTGGAGAACGCCCGACTGCTCAAGGAGATCCAGGAATCCAACCGCCAGCTGGCCCAGATCAACGGCTTCCAGAAGAAGTTCTTCGCCATGGTGGCTCACGACGTCAAGAATCCTTTGACCGCCATCCTGGGCTATTCCGAGGTGCTGGGCATGCGCCTGAAGGACATGCCCAATGAGATCAAGTGCGCCTCGCACATCCATTCCGCGGCCCGGACCTTGAACCTGCTCATCTCCGACCTGGTAGACTTGGCCGCCATCGAATCCGGCAAACTGCGCGTGGAGATCGGCAGCCTGGAACTGGCCACGGTGGTAAGCGAGGTGCGTTCCCGCATCGAGATCGTGGCCCAACAGCGCAAGATCAATTTCGCCGTGGAGATGAATGCCGCCATCCCGCCCTTGGCCGGAGACCCGGCCCGTATCGGCCAGGTCATCCAGAACCTGTGCACCAACGGCATCCAATATACCAAGGAAGGCGGCAAGGTCACGGTGCGCGTGCAGACCCTGCCCGACCGGGTGGTGGTCAGCGTCATCGACACCGGCATCGGCATCTCCAAGGAAGACTTGCCCCGCATCTGGGAGCGCTTTTTCCAGACCGAAGAGGCTAAGAAGATGCGCAAGGCCGGCTTCGGCTTGGGCTTGAAGATCGCGCGCGAGATCGTGCAGATGCACGGCGGGGAGATGGGCATCGAGTCGCAGTTGGGCGTGGGCTCGCGGTTCTTCTTCCATATCCCGATCAAGAAAGCCTGATCCCGTTTTGGCTATGACGCCGCAAGACTTAGAGGTCCTGCAGGGTATTCTGCCTCCGGGCTCCGTGTTGGCCGGCCCGGCGGACCTGGCCGTGTATTCCTACGACGGGGCCCTGGAACGGGCCCGGCCCGAGGCCGTGGTCTTGGCCGGTTCGGCCGAGGAGGTGGCCCGGGTCGTGGGTTTCTGCCGCCAGCGCCGCCTGGCTTACGTGGCCCGGGGCGCGGGCACCAACCTTTCCGGCGGCTGCGTGCCCCTGCGCGGCGGGGTGGTGATATCCTTGGCCCGCATGGACCGCATACTGCGCGTGGATGGGGCGGCGGCCTGCGCCGTGGTGGAACCGGGCGTGGTCAATCTGCGCCTGCAGGAAGCCTTGGAGCCTTTGGGCCTGTACTACGCGCCGGACCCGGCCAGCTTCCGGGTCTCCACCCTCGGCGGCAACATCGCGGAGAACGCGGGCGGGCCGCGTTGTCTGAAATATGGGGTCACCACCGACCATGTTCTGGCCTTGGAAGCGGTAATGCCCGACGGGAGCATCGCGTATTTCTCCCGGGAAGACGCGGGCTGCGAGATCTTGAGCCTCTTGGTCGGCTCCGAGGGCACCTTGGGCATAGTGACCAAGGCCTGGCTGCGGGTATTGCCCTTGCCTCAACACGTGCACACCGTGCTGGCGGGCTTTGCGTCCGTGGAGGCGGCCGTGGGCTGCGTCTCGGCCATGATCGCGGCCGGGGTCCTGCCCCGGGCCCTGGAAGCCATGGACCGGGCCACGGTGGAGTCCGTGGAGGCTTATCGCCCGGCCGGGTATCCGGCTACGGACGCGGTGCTGCTCATCGAGATGGACGGTACGGCCGAGGACGTGGCTCGGGAAGCCGAGACCGTGCGGCGGCTGTGCCGGGGCCACGGCGCCGACGAGGTGCGCTCGGCCACGGCCGCGGCCGAGCGCGACCGGCTATGGGAGGGCCGCCGCGGCGCCTATGCCGCGTGCGCGCGCTTGGCGCCCAACGTGCTGGTCGAAGACGGCGTGGTGCCGCGCGATCGTTTGCCCGAGGCCGTGCGCCGCATCCGGGAGATATCCCAGCGCTACGGGGTCAAGCCCGCGCTCCTCTTTCATGCCGGCGACGGCAATATCCACCCCAATATGTCCTATGACGAGCGCGATAAGGAGCAGACCGCGCGGGTCCGGGCCGCGGGCCAGGAGATGCTGCGCGCCTGCGTGGACCTGGGGGGCTCGCTTTCCGGCGAGCACGGCGTGGGCACGGAGAAGCGCGAGGCCATGTACTGGCTGCACTCGCCGCGGACCCTGCGGCTTTTCCGCGACCTCAAGAACGCTTTCGATCCCGAAGGCCTGGCCAATCCGGATAAGATCCTGCCCCTGGGCCCGGCCCCCGAGGGGGCCGTCGCCCGGCCCGGCCGGCCTTTGAGTCCGGCGGCCGCGCGGGTCGTAGATAAGGTGCGAGCCTGCGCGGCCGCGGGCCGGACCATGCGCATCCGGGGCAGTGGTTCGCGCCTGAGCCAGGCCGCGGCGGCTTGCGAGGATATCCTGACTGCGGGCATGAACGGCATATTGGACTGGGACCGGGCCAACTATACGGTCACGGCCGAGGCCGGCATATCCGTGCGCTTGCTGCGTCAGGACCTGGCCGGGCAGGACTTCAATCTGCGCTTGCCGGACGCCGGCGGCACCTTGGGCGGGCTTTTGGCGGCCAAGGACTGGCCGGCCCTGCGCGAGGACGTGCTGGGCGTGCGCCTGCTCTTGGCCGACGGCGAGGTCGTGGAGCTGGGCGGCAAGACCGTCAAGAACGTGGCCGGCTACGACGTGCCCCGGCTGGTCTTGGGCTCTTGGGGCACCCTGGGAGTCATCTTGGACGTGACCTTGAAGCTTTATTCCCGCGGCGGGCCGGCCCCGGCCGCGCGCCGGCCCGCGCCGTTTGCGGCCGGGCCGTGGCAGAAGAAGGTGAAGTCGGCTTTTGACCCGGACAATCTGTTCAATCCCTGGCTGTGGGCCGAGGACCCGGCGCTGGAGGGCCGTTCATGAGCCTGCGCCTGGAGCGTCTGGCCACGGAATTAGGGGAGCGTTCGGATTACGACGCGGCCAGCCAATGCTGCCGCTGCGGCTATTGCGAACAGGCCTGCCCCACCTACGTGGCCACGGGCCGCGAGACCCGCTCGGCCCGCGGCCGCAATCAACTGGTGCGGCTGCTGCTGGAAGGCCGCTTGGAGCCCGGTTCGGCCGCGCAGGACGCGTTGGACACCTGCCTGCTCTGCGGGGCCTGTACCGCCGTCTGCTACGCGCGCGTGCCTACGGCCGACATCGTTTTGGAAGGCCGGCGCATGCTCGCGGAAACGCCGCACCCATTGGCGCGTCTGCTTACCGGCTTGATGAAGCGTCGGGGGTTGTTGTCCGCGCTCTTGAAGTGCGCCCATCTGGCCAAGCGCTTGGGCCTCTCCTATATATCCCGTCCCTTCCTGCGCCTGGCCGGATTGCCCGGCTTGGCCCTGGCCGACGAGCATGTGAAAGACGCTCCGCTCACGTTCTTGTATGAGATACTGCGTAGACGCCCCGCGGCCAAGGATCCGAAATGGGCGTATTTCGCGGCTTGCGGGCCGAATTACCTTTACCCTCGGGTGGGCCTGGCCACGGTCCGGGTGCTGGAACTCAGCCGCGGCCCGGGCGATTTCATGGACAATTTCTGCTGCGGCTTGCTGGCCTATAATTACGGCGACCTGGAAGACGCCCGGGACATGGCCCGGCGCAACATCAAGCGTTTTGAAGCCATGGGCGGCGCGGGCCCGGTGGTGGCGGACTGTTCCTCTTGCAGCGCTTTTCTTAAATCCTATCCCCAGCTTTTTTTGGGCGAACCCAAGTGGAAGCTGCGGGCCCAGCGTTTTGCGGCCGTGGTCAAGGATGCGCCCGAGATCGTGGGCGAGGCCCCGGCTTTGCCGCGGATCCCGGGACTGCCCGCGGCCACCTATCATGATTCCTGCCGAGCCTGCCATGGCCAAGGCCTCAAGAACCAGGCCCATGAGGCCATGTCCCGCATGGCGGGTCCGGCCTATCGCGAACTGCCGCAATCCGATATGTGCTGCGGCGGAGCCGGGGCCTTCGCCTTCAAGAACCCGGGCCTGTCGGACGACATATTGAAGCGCAAGATCTCGCGGATCGCGTCCACCGGCGCGCGGGTGGTGGCGGCCAGCGGCACGTCCTGCCTTATCCAGCTTGCCGAGGGTTTGCGGAAATACTATCCTGAATGCAGAGTAGTTCATCTCAGCGAACTCGCCGTCCAGGCGATGAGCCAAGGAGCCCAGGATGGGACGCAGGCAGGAGCTTGAGAAGAGACAGACCCTGCTGGCTCGGTTCGGCCGCCTCATCGCCACCGAGAACCGCCTCGACGTCCTGCTTACCATAATCGCGGAAGAGGTCCGCAACATCCTGGATGTGGACCGCTGTTCCGTATTCCTGGTGGACGCTTACAAGGGCGAGCTTTGGACCAAGGTCGCCCTGGGCATGGAGGAGAAGATCCTGCGCATGCCCATGGGCCAGGGCATAGCCGGGTTCGTGGCCAAGACCGGCAGCGCGGTCAATATCCGCGACGCTTATCGGGACACGCGCTTTACGCAGGACTTGGACCGCATAACCGGCTATCAGACGCGCAGCGTGCTGGCCGTGCCCTTGAAGGGCCGCGACGGCAAGGTGCTGGGCGTATTCGAGGTGCTCAATAAGAGCAAGGGCTCGTTCACGGACGAGGACGAGGGCCTCTTGCGCATCTTGGCCACCATGGCCGCCTCTTTCATCGAGAACGCCAGCCTATACGACGACCTGCGCCGTTCCCATCTGGAGACCATATACCGCATGGCTCTGGTGGCCGAGTTCCGGGACCAGAAAGACACGGGCAAGCATCTGCGCCGTATGAGCCGGTTCTCCGGAATATTGGCTTCGGCCATGGGCATGAGCTACCAGGAGTCCGAGGACATCCGCTACGCCAGCCCCCTGCACGATATCGGCAAGGTGGCTATCCCGGACGTGATCCTGCGCAAGCCGGATAAGCTCAACCCGGAAGAATACGAGGAGATGAAGCGCCACACCATCTACGGCGGCCAGATGCTGGTCAACGCGGAAAGCCGCCTGCTGCGCTTGGCCGCCAAGATCGCCATCGCGCATCACGAGTGCTTCGACGGCACGGGCTATCCCAACACCTTGAAGGGCGAGGAGATCCCCATCGAGGCGCGCATCGTGGCCGTGGCCGACGTGTTCGACGCGCTCATATCCAAGCGGGTGTATAAGGGCGCCTGGAACTTGGAGGACGCCCTGGCCTATATTAAGGCCGAGAGCGGCAAACGCTTCGATCCGGCGGTGGTGGAGCGCATGGTGGTGTGCTTCGACGACGTGGTCGCGGCCATGGAAGAAGAGAACGCCCGCTTCGCGGCCGAGGAAAAAGCCGGCCTGCCCCAGCCGCCCAACGGCCTAGCCGAATAAAGGCCCCGGTTTTTTGGTATAATCAGCGAGTCGCATCTTGCGGGCGTGGTTCAATGGTAGAACGGGTCCTTGCCAAGGATCAGACGGCGGTTCGATTCCGCTCGCCCGCTCCATTTTACGGAGCTTCGGATTATACATGGTAAAGCTCTCACAACGCATACTGGTCAGCGCGCCGCGGGACACCGTGCGCCGCTATCTGCAGGACATCGGCAACCTTCCTCGCTATGAGCGCAAGGCCCATAACCTGGAGATCATGGACAAGGATCATCAGGGCCTGTCCCTATCCGCTTCCGGCAAGTTCTTGGGCCTGCCCTGGCGCGGGCAGTTCCGACTGGATTTTACCCCGGACGGCGGCTATCGCGCCCATATGACCCGGGGGCCGATCCGGGCCATGACTTCCACTTTCAATCTGCGGCCGGTGACCGGCGGGACCTTGGTGACTCATGAAGAGCACTACCATTTCCCGCTCATCCTGCGGCCGGTCATGCACCTGTTCAAAACCGCCATCCGGCAGACCTTGGACGCGGAACTGCGGGTCATCCAGGAAGGCGCGGAGATGCTCTGCCGTCAGAGTTTCCTGCGCACCACCGACTAACCGCGGCGCGTAGTTATTTCGAGCGCGGGCGGGGCCTGCAAGTGTCTTTTCACCGTGCAGAGCTCGGCCGATTTCACCAGCCCGGGCAGGTATTTCTCCGGGAAGCTCGCGGGCACGGATATCTCCAGCGATATCTTGCTGGCCAGGTGCTTGGCCTCGTCCCACTCCATCTTCTGGGTCAGCTTTATGCCGTCGGTGGGGATGTCGCGCTTCTGGCAGAAGCTGAGCGCGAAGAACCCGGCGCAGGTGGCCAGGGAGGCCAGGAATAACTCGAAGGGCGAGGGCGCGGTGCCGTCGCCTCCGGCCGCGGCCGGCTGGTCCGTATGTACCGTATAGCCGTTGAACTTCGCTGCCACCTTCTTATTTCCTTCCAACACCACTTCGATATCCATGAGGCCTCCTATTGACTTCTCTATTATAATATTATAATATAGTAATATGAAAAGCAAGGACTTGCAAGCCATGGCCGCCAATTGCGGCTCGGCCGCGCGCATGCTCAAGCAGTTGGCCCACCCCAGGCGGTTGCAGTTGTTGTGCCATCTGGCCGAGGGAGAGAAGAGCGTGGGCGAACTGGAGCGGCTCTGCTTGGCCTCGCAATCCCAGATGTCCCAGTTCTTGACCCGGATGCGCAGCGAAGGCCTGGTGGATTGCCAGCGGCAGGGCAGCAACGTATTTTACCGCATACAGGACCCGCGCGTGCGGGAGCTGATCGCGGCCATGCATAAGGTGTTTTGCCGTTAGGAGGGAGAATGGATCCGGTGATAATAGACGTCAGGGAACAAGACGAGTTCGACGCGGAGCATGTGCCCGGGTCCATCTGGGTGCCTTTGTCGCAGTTCGCGCGGCTGGCCCCGGGCGTGCTGCAGGCCATGGCCGGCAAGGATATCCTTATAATGTGCCGCAGCGGCAAGCGCTCGGCTATGGCCCAAACCCAGATCCGGCAGCTCGGCTTCGGGGAGCTGAAGACCGAGGTATTTGCGGGCGGGATATTGGAATGGAAGAATCAGGGCCGGCCGGTGCATACGGGCAAGGCCTGCCATATCCCGATCCTGCGCCAGGTCCAGCTGGTGGTGGGGCCGGTGGTGCTGGTCTGCGCGCTATTGAGCCTTCTGGTGGATGTGCGCTTCGCCTGGGGGGCGGCCTTGTTCGGAGCGGGCCTGAGTTTTGCCGGGGCGACCGGATCGTGCCCTTTGGCCGAAGTCCTGGGCCGGATGCCCTGGAACGCTGGCCCTAAGCGTTAGCGCCGGGCGCGGCCTTGCCGGCGCAGCATTTCTTGAATTTCTTGCCGGAGCCGCAGGGGCAGGGGTCGTTGCGGCCCACGTCCGGGCCGAGCTTGACGTAGGTCTGGGGTTTGTCTTCTTTGGGCAGTTCCTTGAACTTGCCGGCCTCGATGTCGTCCTTGTTCTTCTCCAGCCAAGCCTTGACCGCTTCCATGTTCTTGATGTCTATGCCTTCTTTGGCCATGTACACGCTGAGGGTGCGCAGTTGCTGTAAAAAAGCCGGATTCTTCCACATGCGGTAGAACTTGGACATCATGCCCTTGGCCAGGGGCGAACCGGCCAGCTCCTTGGGGATCTCGGGCATGGGGGGCTCGGCTTGCTTCTTGGCGGGCTGGGGCTTGGCCGGGGCTGGGACCGCGGATTTTTTCTCCGGGGCAGTAGGTTCTTCGGTCTTTTGGAACGGGTTCCACCATGCCATGGTCGTATCTCTCCGTGTTAAAACTTCGGAAGGGGAGGGATTCGAACCCTCGAGGGACTTGCATCCCTGGCAGTTTTCGAGACTGCTCGTTTCAACCGCTCAC
>JBAZVY010000066.1:0-9794 GCA_041660645.1 Elusimicrobiota bacterium
GGGACCACGGACCAGACCGGGGCATTGGCCCCCAAAAGCAAAGCCGCAGCCGCGCCCGCCAAAACGCCCCATCGCTTGCGGCAAATCTGGAACAACCCCGCTAGGGCCAGGGCGCCGCATAAAGCCGAGAACACGGAGAGGCGATAGGCGCGGTTTCCCAGTGGGACCGACTGGGCCAGATGGCCGAGCTGTATATATAGCGGATAGCTGGTGGGATGCGCCACGCCCAAGGTATGGCTGGCCAAAGTCATCTCGCCGGTGTCGCGATAAGGCGCCAGGGCCGGCGGCAAGGACGCCAGATACAGCCCGAAAGCCGCAAAAAACACCAATATAGCGCTCTTCATCGTCCCCACATTATACCTGCTCATGGCCAGCCCTTCCAACGCCGGCCCGCCCACTCGCCCAAAAATAAGGCCACGGCCGCGGCCAGCCACCACAGCGACGCCCAAGGATACTGCCGGCGGCTGACCTCGTCCTGACGCCGCACCGGCGAGAGCTTAGCCAAAAGGGCTTCGGCCCGCAAGTCCGGAAGTTCGATGAGCGACCCGCCCGCGGCCTCGGCCGCATGCCGGAGCCACTTGCGGTCCATAGGCGCCTCCGGCGGCGCCTTGGCCCATTCGAAAGCCACCGTATCCTCGCCCCAGGGCCGGCCGCGATAGCGCGCCCAAGCCCGGAGCTTATGCGTGCCCGGAGCCAGCCCGGTCAATTCCAACGCATACTCGCCCGGACCGATCTCGCGGGGCACGGCTTCGCGCACTGCGCCGCCCGGAGCGGTCCAGAGCACGCTGAGTCCGGTCAAGGCCCGGGCCGCGGGTTGGAAGGACTCATCGAACACGCGCAAGGCTATCCCCGCGGGCTCCCGCGGCGGCAGGCGGTCGGGCAGGGGGGAGAACTTGACCTTGGACAATTCCAAGCTGCCGGTCAGATATTGCACGGCCCGGGTCCAGAACCGGCCGTAGAAATCCCCGCTCTTCCAATCCAAGGCCGCGCCCAGGCGCCAGCGCCAGGTGGAATCGGAGCTGACCAGCATGACCTTGCCCCGTCCGTATTCCCGGATGGCGAACACCGGAGCCGGCTCTCCGGAAGCCGTGCGCGCCTGGGGATGCACGGCCAGGACCGTGGCCCCGGGGCGGACGGACGCGAAATGGGCATAGCCGTCGAGCTCCGGCAGCGCCTCCCAGGCCGCGTGAGACTCGGGGATGGTATCGTAGACCTGGACCAAGGGATGGGCGGGGGCTGCGGGCTTAGCCCGGAACCGCCCGGGCACGAAATCCGGCACCCGGTCGGACAGGGTCACGGGCAGGATATCCTCCAAAGGCGTGCCTTTATAGCCGCCCAGGCTGAAGGCGTTCTCCCCGCCGATGACCAGCAAGGCCCCGCCTCCGGCCACGAAGCTCTTGAGGGAATGCAGATAGGCCGCGGGCAGATGGAACCTGGAATACGAGAAATTCTCCAATATGAACAGGTCGAACTGGGACAAGGTCTGCACGAATATCTCTTCGGCCGGGAAAGGTATGAGGGAAAGCTCCTGATCCGGGACGTAGGGCGGATTCTCGGGGTTGCGCAGGATGACGAAAGACACCAACTCATGATTGGGGTCGGCTTTCAAAAACTCGCGCAGGTTCGAATACTCCGCGCTGGGACGTCCGGAAAGATACATGATGCGATACTTCTGCCGGATGACCTCGACCCGGAAGGCCCGGCTCACCGCCGGTCCGCGCCCCCCGGCCAGCCCGGCTTCCAGACGATATTTTTCCGTGCCCAGGCTCTGGGCCGTAGCCGTGAACGTCACGGCTAGGACCTCGAAATCCGAGCGCACCGGCACCGACTTACGCTCCAGCGCAAGCCAACCCCCTACGGTACTGGAAATCCCGCAGGTGCCGTCCGAACAAATCTCCTTACGGACGGCGCCCGGGCTCTGCTTGTACAGGACCACATCCAAGGCCTGGCCGGGCACAGCCGAGGCCTCCAACGCCGCTTCCACCGCCACGCGTCCGTGCAGAAAAGCAAAATCCGGGGCGTTCAATTCCGCGAATGCCACGCCCTGGGCCCGGCGCGCCGGGCCGACTCCGAGCACATCCATGGGCAGTCCGGCCTCGGCGATGGCCTTATCCAGTTCCGGATCCGGCTCCGCGTTGCCGTCGCTGAACAGCCAAGCCCGCTCCGCCCGGGGCAAAGACGCGCCCAAGTCGTCGGCCACGTCGCGCAAGGCCGCGGCCGGATGGAAGCCCGCGGCCGAGGCCGACAAAGCGGCCAAGCCGTCCCACCCCGCCAGCCTGCGTCCGCGGTCGGCCAGCGCGTAGAACCGCAGGTCGCAGCGCTGTTCCAACATGTCCCGATGCCGCAGCAGCCAGGAGCGCGCGGCCGCTAAACGCGTATCCTGGTCCCGGGCGGCAACGCCATCGCCCAGGCCGCCCAGGACGGCGCCCTTCCGGGAATCGAGTCCGCCGCCGGCAGCGGCCATGGGATGTCCGTTGTCCACCAGCACCAACAGCCGCGGCTTGACCAGCTGCGGCTGACGCCAAGCCACGGTCGGCCGCAAGGCCGCTCCGGCCAAAGCCAAGGCGGCCAGCCCCCGCAGTACCAGCAGCGCCGGGCCGGACCGGCTGCGGCGCAGATGCCATATGGCTACGGCGCACACGGCCGCGGCCAGCGCCGCGCCGGCCATACCGCCGCCGATCTCCAAGGATATGTGCGTCATGGCGCCCCGGAACGCATCTTCTGCAGCAGATAAGGCTGATGCACGGCATCGGCTTTATAACTGCCGGTCAAGGAATACATGATGATATTGAGGGCGAGCTTGCGGGCGTTGTGGCGCTGGGCCTCGCCGCCGGGCAGGCAGGGCAATAGCGGGCGTCCCAAGGGATCCTTGATCCAGACTCCCAAAAGGTCGTTGCGCGAATACACCACGGCCGTACGGCCGCCCCAAGGCACGCCTTCCAATGTCCCGCGGACCATCACCCGCCCGTACGCGGACCGCAAGAAGAAGAAAGTGCGGAACAGCACGTTATCGTTGTCCAGCGGCTGCAGCCCGGCCTCGGGCAGCAGGCCCTGGAGCGTGCGCCGGACCCAACGGTCGAACGAACTGGCAGCGCTGCCGGAAGTATCCTCTATCCACAGCATGCCGCCCGCGGCCAGATAGCCGCGCAGGCGCTTGATATCCTCCGCGTCCAATTCCGGAGGGGCCTCGCGGCCGGCCAGTACCACCAAAGGCGAATAGAAAAGCTCCGGATCCTTGAGCGTGATCACCCGCCGCTCCGGATGCACCAGGATGCTGGTGAACGCGCCTACGAAGTCGGTTATCTCCCTAGGCGCATCCGGATACGGGTCCCAACCCGCGCCTGCGGTATCGGAAGTTCCGCAGGCGCCGTCTGGACGAATTTCCTTACAGACGGCGCTCAGCTTCAATTGAGTCCATACGAACCGATCGCCCTGCTGGGCCGAAACCGGGGCCGCCACGACCAGGAACAACCCCAGGACCATGGCGGCACGCGGTAAAGCCAGGATCATCTCCAGCACCAACAGCATCACGGCCGCGGCCACGGCCGCGCCCCGGCCGTCCCGGCCTCTCACCTGGAGCCAGAAGTCCCGGCTCAAGGTCTCCGATCCCAATGCGCGCCAAGGCGGGGAGGCCGCCGGGCGCAGGTCGCTCTCCGCGCTCGTCCGATCCAGATTGACCGCGTACACCCGCGAGCGTCCGCCGTTCTCTTCGACCAGGCTGTAGAGCCCGGGCTTCTGGGTCAAAGCATATTCCACCTTCCGCCCCGCCACCGCCAGGCTCGTGTTCCGGCCGTCGGGTGAAACCACCCGGACCCGCGCCGGAGCCGCCTCCCTCTGCCCCCAGACCCGGACTATGGGCTCGTCCACCTTGAGCGAGAAAGCTTCGGCCCGGCCCGCGGGCGGACGCAGCAAAGACATTATAGCTGGGACCAAGGCCGCGAACACGGGTTTGACCGGCAGGTTGCCGGAAACGGCATCCAGGGGTACGGCCCATACCGCCACCCGGCCTTCGCCATGTCCGCCCGACACGAGCAAAGGCTGTCCGGACGCGGTCTGCAACCAAACGACAGCTCCGGGCCGCGGGACCAACCCCAAACGGCGGCCCCAAGCCACCTTGTCCAACTCGAAGTCCCGCCAGAACTGGAACGCGCCCGTGGCCTTATCCACCCGGAACCCTCGGTCGAAGCCGGCTTCCGTGTCGGTCCCGATGCGAGCCGGCGCCCAGTCCGCCAGCGCCCCCAGGGAATGCTCATCGGTACGGGCGCCGGGCAATATCCATAGTCCGCCGCCGCGGCGCACGAAAAGCTCTATGGCCGCGGCCGCGGCCGGGGGCACGCTCTGAAAATCCGCCACCGCCACCGCGTCATAGTCCGACAATCGCAGGCCGCCCGGCTCGTTTCCGGCCAGACGTTCCAGACCCAAGAAATCCGCATCCCACTCCAGAAGCCGCCCCTTGGCCCCGCCGAACAATTCTTTGAGGAAGTACCCGGCGGCCGGAGATTTCAGGAACGCGGGCGAACCATGCAGCGCCAATAGGCGCGGACGGCGCGCGTGTTGGAAAGAATAGAAGAAGGCGTCATCTGCGGGCAGAGCGTCGGGCCGCAGTTCCACCCGGCCGTGCCACTCCGGAACAGCGGCGTCGGCGGCCGGGGGCAAAGCCAAGGCGCAAGACGTCTCCTCCCGCTCCCGCAGCTGCACGGCGCCGGCCGACAGATGCACGCGGTCCTGCCACAGATCCAGGACGGAATCTCCGCGGCAGCAAGCCCACCAGGCCGCGCGCAGGACCGGCTTATCCGGAGAGCTCTTCCGATCCGGACCGGCCGCGGCCACCGCGGCATTAGCCGGAGCCGGCGGCCAATCCAACGCGAACCGGTATATCCCGGGCGCCCAGGGAGCCCGCGGCTCGCGCAAGCCATGCCCGGCCCCATCGCTGAGCAGGACCACGGCCCGGTCGCGCCGTCCGGACGAGGGCTGCAGCAGTTCGTCCGCCGCGCGCAAGGCCGGGAGAAAATCCGTGCCCCGCCAGCCCGGAGAACTGCGGCCGAACAAGTCCGCGCACTCGCCCGGAGACATCCAGACCAAGCGGCCGTCCGCGCCCTCCAGCCGGTCGGTGAATACCGCGCAGGCCACGCGATCTCCGGAGCGCAGGCTGCGCAGCAGCTCAGCGGCCGCGCCGCGCGCCGCGGCATGCCGGGTGCGGCCGCGGTCCACGACTCCCATGGAATAGGATGCATCCAACAGCAACACGAGGTCCAGTCCATCGCCCGCCCCTGCGGTATCAGAAATTCCGCAGGCGCCGTCTGGACGTACTTCCTTACAGACGGCAGCCCCCTCGAACACCGGACCGGCATAAGCCAAGATCAAGGACAACAGCAGGCCGCTGCGCGCCGCGGCCAGCAGCCATTGACGCAGGCGGGTGCGGGGCAAAGCCTGAGCCAGGACTCGGCGCAGCAGCGTCAAGTCGGAGAAATCCACCTTCCGGGCGCGGCGCCGGGAAAGCAGATGCAGCAGCAGCGGGATCGCGGCCAAGGGCGCGGCCCAAAGCACGCCCGGGGACGTGAAGATCATCGCACCCGGCCCACGAAATGCGCCAGGTCCGCGGCCCAGGCCCGATCGGTATAAAAGCTCATGAAGGACACGGCCGCGCTGTTGAAGCCGGCCTCATAGAGCCTCTGCTGGCGATAGAACGCCTCGCGATACGCCCCCTGCAGGGCGGAAGCGTCGCAGTAGAGCTGGCGGCCGTCTTCCAGCCCCTGGAACAAGATCGGACCTTCATAGCCCAGTTCGCGTTCCTCCGGATCGAGCACCTGCAGCACCATGACCTCATGCCGCTGGGCCCGCAATGCGCCCACGGTCTGGACTATAGCCTCCGCGTCGCCCAAAAGATCGGATATCAAGACCACCAGGGAGCGCCGCTTGATGCGCAGCGCGGCCGCGGCCAAGGCCGCGGCCAGCCCGGTCTCGCCGGCCGGCCGACATTTCCACAGCACGTCGTCCAACACCTCGAGCTGGCCGAAAGTAGCGCGGGCAGGGACATATTCCCGCGGCTGCACGTCAAAAGTGGCCAGGCCCACGGAATCTCCGCCCGCCAGCACGATATAGGACAAGGCCATGGCCAGGCGGCAGGCATGGTCCCATTTAGCGGGCCGCCCGCCCGCGGAAAAAGCCATGGACCCGGAAGCATCCAACAGCACCATCCCAGTCAATATGTTCTCGGACTGATATTCCCGGACATAGAACCGGTCCTGGCGCGCGAACACCTTCCAGTCCAAGGCCCGGATCTCGTCGCCGGGCACATAGGCCCGATGCTGGGCGAACTCGTGGGAAAGGCCCTTAGCCGTACTGCGATGCCGTCCGGCGAGCGGGCCCTCGGCCGAGACCCGGCGCAATCCCAAGCTCATGTTGCTGAGCTTGGCCAAAGCCACCGGATCCAAATATTTCATACGGTGTCAGATGTTTCCGTATTTGTCATATTTACGAAAAAAACAGCTATTCAGCCTGGAGCAGGCGGTCTATGATCACGTCCGGCTCGATGCCCTCGGCCTCGGCCTGATAATTGAGCACTAGACGATGCCGCAGTACCGGCTTGGCCACGGCCGAGATGTCCTCGCGGCAGGCCGCGAACCGGCCGGACAAGAGCGCCCGGGCCTTGGCGCCCACGACCAGGGCTTGGCTGGCGCGCGGCCCCGCGCCCCAGGACACCCATTTTTTCACGTCCTCGCGGGCGCCGGCTTCCGACGGCCGGGTAGCGCGGGCCAAACGCACCGCGTATTCCACCGCGGAATCCGGCACCGGCACGCGCCGCACCAGGTCCTGAAGCTCCCGGACCTCCGAGGCGCCCAAGACCTTGGTCAAAGTCACTTCCTTGCTGCCCGTGGTCTCGGTCACGATGCGGCGCTCCTCTTCGGCCGAAGGATAGCCCACCGAGATCTGCAGGAAGAACCGGTCCAACTGGGCTTCGGGCAAGGGATAGGTGCCCTCATGTTCTATGGGATTCTGGGTGGCCATGACGAAGAAAGGCAAGGGCAAGGGCCGGGTCGCGCCCGCGGACGTGACCTGATACTCCTGCATGGCTTCCAGTATGGCGGACTGGGTCTTGGGGGGGGTGCGGTTGATCTCATCGGCCAATATCATGTTGGCGAACACCGGTCCGGGCAGGAACCGGAAAGTGCGCTGGCGGGTCTGCGGGTCTTCCTGCAAGACCTCGGTCCCGGTCACGTCCGAAGGCATGAGGTCGGGGGTGAACTGGATGCGGGAGAACTTAAGGTCCAATATCCGGGCCAAGCTGGATATCATCAGGGTCTTAGCCAGTCCGGGCACGCCTTCGAGCAGACAATGGCCGCGGGAAAAAAGCGCGATGAGCAGTTCCTCCACCACATTGTCCTGCCCGATGATCACCGAGCGGATGCCCCTCAGCATGGCCTGCTTGGCCTGCATCAAGCGCTGCGCGGAGCGCACGTCATCCTTCAGATCGGCTGACTCCATATTCAATCCCCCCGGTTGCGCAGCCAGAACAATATCGCCGCCAACGTCAACGCCGCCAAGACTATGGTGCTGACCCACGGCGACAAGACCCGCAAGCTGTGATCCACGGGCAGACGGGGCGAGGATGCCACCAGCTTGGGCACCGCGGATTGGCCCAAGGCCAAAGCCCCCAGCATGCGCACGGTCGTGTCCTTGGCCCCCGGGCCCTTGGCCAGGATGGAATATCCCCAATAAGCCCAGGGCATATAGCCGGCCAAGAACCGGCTCTCTCCCGAGACGTCGGATATGCGCGCGTGCACGTATATGAAATCCGTGCCGGCTGAAGTCAGCAGGTACTGCACCGGTGAAAGGGTGGCCGCGTCGACCCCGGCCATGGCGCGCACCGTGCCCTTTATAATATCGGGCTGGTCCTTTACCGGCGTGCCGTCATCCGGCAGCTTCATGACCGCCAACTGCGCGCCCGGGCCCTGGAAGGCCGCCACGAACCCCTGTTTGCGCTCGTGGGCCGAGAGCGGCCGGGCCGTCACCCCGTCCGGGAGGCGAAAGGTCAACTGTCCGTCCAAGCTCGCGTAATCGGAGACCACGGCCCGGAGCGCCGGGGCGTCGCCCTGGAGCGCGCCCAGGATGGAAGGCTGCAGGGTGTCGGGCACGGCGCTGACCAGAGTGCCCAGCATGTACATGCCGTGCATCTCCATGACGGAAAGGATCATGCGCGGCTTATCGTTCAGATTGGCCCGGATATAACTGACCGTCAGCCCGTTGCCGTAAGTCGCGGTCTCCAGATTGGAGGCGACCGTGAACTTCAAGCGGGTCCGGGCGGCTATCCCGGAGAGTACGTCCGTGAGCAAGGTCAGGACCGAAGCCCGGTTGCCCAAGCTCACCGGGTTGATCCGCGCCAGCACGAAAGAACTCTGCTCCGGGCCCTTGAGCGCGAGGATCAAGAGCGGATCGCGTTCCGTAGCGGGCAGCCGGCTCCAGCCCGGAGGCGGTTCTATAGTGAAGGGGGCCGGGGCCGCGGCCGCCAGCGGCAGCGCCAAGCCCATAGCCAAGGCCAGCAGGCACGAGAGCATAGACATGGTCCGTAGTCTACCAAATGCGGCGCCGTCCGTAAGGAAGTCCGTCCGGACGGTGCCTGCCGGCCGCATGGAACTCCGTTCGGCAGGCACCTACGGAACCTCCGATACCGCAGGCGCCGGCAATCAATGGGGTCGGATCCGGCCCCGGACCCATGACCTGCATGATTGAATAGGATCGGGTGATTTGAGATAATCAAGACATGAATTTCCATGTAAGCGTGAAGGACATATTGTTATCCGGAGGCGCGACCCTCTGGCTGCTCATCGGACTGTCGGTGTACTCCATCGCCCTGATGTGGCAGCGGCTGCGCTTCCTGCGCCGAGTGACCGCCGGCCTGCCCGGGCTGCTGGCCAAGCTCCGCGCCGCCTTGTCCGAAGGAGACCTCTCCGAAGCGGTCAAGACCTGCCAAGCCCACAGCGGCATAGCTTCGCCCATACTCATGACCAGCCTGACCGGCTCGCCCAACCGCGACGAGCGCAAACGCGCGGTGGAACGCGGCATAACCCAAGCCGTGGCCAAGCTCCAGCACGGCACCACCACTTTGGGGACCATCGCCAGCGTAGCGCCCTTCATCGGGCTGTTCGGCACCGTGATCGGAGTCATGCGCGCCTTCCGGGACCTGGCCAGCGCCGCGGGCGCCGGTCCGGGCGTGGTCGCTATCGGCATCTCCGAGGCCCTGGTCTGCACCGCGGCCGGACTGTTCGTGGCCATCCCCGCGGTGGCGGCCTATAACTACCTTAATCACCGGGCCGAACGCTTCGGCGCGGAACTGGACTGGGCCGCGGACGAGATCCTGGACAACCTGGCGGATAAGAGCCGGCGATGAAGCCGTCCCCACGCGGCCGCAGGACCTTCGCGGAGATGAACTTGGTCCCGCTGATAGACGTATCCCTTATCCTGGTCATCATATTCATGGTGCTGACCCCGATACTGGTCCAATCCCAACTCACGGTAAAATTGCCCAAGGCCTCTTCCGGCGCTCCGGCGGAAGCCGAGACCACGGTCAACGTGCAGATCACCCGCTCCGGGGCCGTAGTGGTGGACGGCCGGCCCGTGCGCTGGGATAAATTGGAACGGGAACTCACCCTGCGCCTGGCCAAGTCCGCGCAAAAGACCCTGCTCGTCCAGGCCGACCGCAGCGTGGCCGTGGACAAGGTCGTAGCCGTACTGGACACGGCCAAGCGCCTGGGCGTGGGCAAGCTCGGCATCGGGGTATCCAACGAGGCCCCGGA
>JBAZVY010000066.1:9804-11076 GCA_041660645.1 Elusimicrobiota bacterium
TTCCCTGGCCTTGCACGCGGCCGCGGCCGTGATCTGCCTGGTGATATACCGCGAAGCCGCGATAAAGGCGACCAAGACCTACATGATAGATTTCGTCGGGCCCTCCGCCGCGATAGCCAGCAGCCAGGGGCAGTCCCCGGCCGCACCTCCGGACCGAGCGGCCGCGTACCAGCCGCAACCCCAGGTCGACCGCGATGCGTTCGGCCGTCGGCGCAAAGGCGCGCCCCTGCCCCGGCCCAGCCTGCTGCGCGGCTGGCGCGAGGCCCCGGCGATGAAAGAAAAGCCGGCGCCCGGGCCCGAGGCCGCAGCCGGGCCCGCCGAGCCCGCAGCCGGGGCTCCGGGCGACGCCGGCATAGCCACGGACCTGCCCAATTTCCCGTACCCCTGGTATATCAGCCAGCTGCGCCAGAGCCTCTGGGGCCAATGGTCCGCGCGCATGCCCAAGGAGAAGGGGGACTGCGTGGTGGTGTTCACGCTCCTGCCCAACGGCAGCTTCGTAGACCTGCGCACCGAAGAGAGTTCGGGCGACTCCGCGTTCGACCTCATCGCCTTGAGCGCGGTGCAGGACGCGGCCCCTTTCCCGCCCCTGCCCAACGGATTCAAGGAACGCTTCCTCAAGATCCACGTCACCCTCAAGACCCTGTAACCGCACGGTCATTGACAGCCTCGGACGACGAGGTTATACTCTTTTCATCATGGCGGCCAAAGACAAAGACGCAGCGTCCATCCTGGTCATAGACGACGACAAGAACCAGCGCAGCATGCTGGCCTTCGCCCTGCGCGACCAGGGCCACGATGTCGTGGCGGTAGAAAACGGGGAAAAAGCCTTAAGCGCGGCCCGGGCCAAGCGCTTCGATGTGGCCATATGCGACATCATGATGCCGGGCTTGGATGGGGTGGCGACTCTCAAAGCCCTTAAACAGCAGTATCCCCGCTTAGAGGTGATCATGGCCACGGGCTATGCCACACCGGGCACCGCGGTGGCCTCGCTGAAGTTGGGCGCGTTCAACTACATAGCCAAGCCTTACGAGCTCAAAGACCTGCTGGCCATACTCGAAAAAGCCATAATCCGCAGCCGCAAAACCGATTGAGACCAGATAAAAAACTGCTGGAATTGATACTGCGCAGGCTGGCCGCGCCCCTGTACGAACAGATCGAGGGCATGCGCGCGGAACTGGCCCAGACCAAGGTCTACAAGGACCGTGTCACCGCCATCATCAACAACCTGCAGGACGCGCTCTTCGTGACCGACGGCGATGGGGTCATCCGCAT
>JBAZVY010000067.1:0-10907 GCA_041660645.1 Elusimicrobiota bacterium
CACCACCTTGCGCGCCATGATCTGGCGGCTCAGGCGCTCCCGGAACTGGCCCAGGTTCAGGCCCATGGCCCGGAGCTTTTTGGCGAATGCGGCTTCCGCCTCGGCCTCGGATACCGGCTTACCCTCGTCGTCCTTCTTAAAGCGCTCCTTGACCTCGTCCACGCCGGCGTCTATGTCCCGCTCCCGGACCTTGACCTTGAGTTTGGTCCCCTCTTGGAACAACACCTCCCGGTCCACGAGCTGTTCCAAAGTGGATTCACGCAGCTTGCGCACGTGCCCAGGATCGGCCGCGGCCGCGGGCATGGCTTTGCGCCAATACTCCAGGACCTCGTCTACTTCCTTCTGATAGTCGGACAAGAGGATGGGCGTACCGTTGACCACGGCCACCGTATCCTCCATAACCCGGGCCTGCGCCGGAGCGCTCAAGACCAAGGCCGCAGCGGCCAGCCACCAGACTCTAGCGGAACTGTTCATCGACTACCTCCACGGGATATTTCTCCTGCACGGACCGCAGATAGCGGTCCAACTTCTGCTTCTCCAAGAGCCGGGCCACGCGGTCATGGGCCTCGGCCGGATCCAGCCGGTGCTCGGACTCCTTCTTGAGCACATGATACCCGAATTTGCTCTTGATGGGTCCGGCGATCTCGCCGATACGCATGCGGAACACGATATCCTCCAGCTCGGGGATGATCTCTCCGTATATGGCCGGAGCCATCTTGCCCCCGTCCTCGGCCGTGGCCGCATCCAAGGAGTACTGCTTGGCCAGGGCCGGGAAACTTGCGCCTTTGCGCGCCTTCTTGGCCACTTCCTCGGCTTCGGGCGAAGTGGCGAACAGGATATGGCGCACGTCGATCTCGTTCGGGTACTTGCGCAGATAGTCCCGGATCTCTTCCGCGCCGACCTGCAGCGTGCCTTTCTGGCGCAGGTCTTCCAGCCAAAGCCGCGTCAATAGGTATTCGCGGCCCTCGCGCAAACGTTCTTCCTCATCCGACCGGAGCCGGTCCAACTGCAGCCTGAAATCCACGGACTTGGGCACATCCGAGGCCTGGGCCGCGGCCAAAACCAGCTTTTCCCGGATTAGTATGTCCAGGAACTGGCGCCGACCGTTAGGCGTGGCCACGTAATTCTGATAATTCTGCGCCACATCGGTCAGCTTGCGATGGAACTCGGATTGGGTGATCTTTATCGGCCCGACCTTGGCCACCACCACATCTTTATTGCGGCAAGCCAGCGGCAATAAGACCAAAAGCAGCAGTGAATATCGCATGGCCCCATCGTATCATTTTGTTTTGGTGCCTGGCATTCTACTTTTCCTAGTGAGGAGTCGGCTCGATCAATACTCCCAGCGTCCAGGGCCGCGCGTCTTATTGCCTATTCCGAGGTCCGTTCCTCGATTAAATAGCGGATTGAGCACGTCATAGCCGTCATAGGCATATTCTTGGCCGGGGAAGAGTCGCGCGAATTGCTCCGCATCGATGGAATCGCCCATCTCGTGAAGCTTCATCTCTCCACCCACCGGCGCGACTTCGCCCGTATCGCGATCCAGGATGGCGACGTAAAATCCGATCTCGTCTTCAGAATTCCGGACCGCGATGAGCGCTTGCTTTAGCGGATCGAAGGCAATAAGACGGCGCTGAAAAGCGGAGGCTATCGCGGCCACAGTAACGGCGTCTTGACCCGAAAGCAGGTATGCGAAGAGCCCGTTATTGCCGCCGTTGACTTCCGGATATAGCTTGGTGCGCTCGTCGTCCCAATAGCTTCCCCCGGAATTTTCCTTGACGAAAGCCGCGGCCCGAACCGCCTCGCCGCCTTTACGCGAAGCCGTCACGCGCGCATTTTTGGAGGTGCGGTCTGTTTTCAGGACTGCCTCCGGCCCGGCCTGGACCTGCGCCGGGTCCGTCAGCGGTGAGGCGTTCTTCTTGCCATCGAACATCCAAGCCGCCCCGCCCGGAGCCTGCAATAGCTTGCCTATCGAATAGATTGAGAGATCACTTCCAGCCTCGGGCTCCGCGGTCCATGCCGCAGCTGGTGCATCGGGGATCACGATGGCCGGGACAGGGACTATCGGATAGGGACTGGCCGTAGGAAGCGCAGACACGACGTTGGCCTTGCCTACGGCAGGATAGAAAGCAGGAGGACAAACGGGGGGCATCCAGGATTGGTCATTGCGCCTGATAACCAAGGGGCGGCTTCCAGACGCTATGCGGGCTTGGATAGAAGTCACCCGCATATTCATAGCCGCATGTACTGAAAGGGACGATACGATACTGACGGCAAGTAAAAATCCAATAAACTTGATGGTTTTATTCGTCATCAGCAGATTATATCGAAAGCGCCATGCGCTGGGTATGAGCCCTCAGGGAACAATACGCGCGGCAAAAGTCCCCTGAAGATTAGGCCCAAGGTCCCACGGCTGCCCCCCAAAGGCCTTAAAACGTCTTCAGCCCGAGAAGAAAAGACCCCAGCCAAGCCAGCGGATCATCTCCCGCCAGCTCCACGACCACGCCGTCGCCCTCGGGCCGGCGCGCGAAGCGCAGGCGGCCGGCATAAGTCTTAAGCCAGGACGCGGTCTGCTCCGGACCGATGCCGGTCTCGCGCTTGAACAGGACCTCCATGGCGCCGCCGCGCTGGATCACGCTGCGCACCCCCGCGGCCTGGGCCAAGGCCCGGATCTCCAGCAACTGGAAAAGCTTGCGCACGGGCTCGGGCAGGGGGCCGCACAGGTCCTGCAGCTCGCGCTTCATCTGCTCGGAGCCGGCCGGATCGGCCCGCAGTATCTTCTTATAATAGTCCAGGCGGTCCATGTCTCCGGGCAGATAGTCCCGGGGGATGAAGGCTTTGACGTTGAGGTCGAGCTGGACCGCGGCCGATTCCGGCTTAGCCTCGGGCCGGCCTCGCCGCCGGGACAATTCCGCATTGAGCATGTCCGCGTACATCTCCGCGCCCACCGCGTGCATGAAGCCGTGCTGCCGGGCGCCCAAGATCTCGCCCGCGCCCCGAATCTCCAGGTCGCGCATGGCCAGCTTCACGCCCGAGCCCAGTTCCCCGAACTCGCGCAGGGCTTGCAAGCGCTGCCGGGCCTCGTCGGTCAGAGCGCCGGCTTCCTCCTGTCCGGAAGGAAAGAACAGATAGCAGGTGGCGCGCTGCCGCTCCCGGCCGATGCGGCCGCGCAGTTGGTAAAGCTGGGCCAAGCCGAAGTCTTGGGCATTCTCCACCAGCAGGGTATTCACGGAAGGGATGTCCAGCCCGGATTCTATGATGGTGGAGGCCACCAGCACATCGTACTGCCGGTTGAAGAAATCCCACATGATCTTCTCGATCTCGGACCCGCGCATGCGGCCATGGATCACGGCCAGCCGCGCCGAGGGCACGATGCGGGAAAGCCGAAGACTGCAATCCGGCAGGGAGCGTACCCGATTGTGCACATAATAGACCTGGCCGTCGCGGGCCAATTCCTCGCTTATGGCCGCGGCCACCGCGCCTTCGTCGTAAGGCCCCACCTTGGTCACGATGGGCTTGCGGCCCACGGGCGGACTCTGGATCAAGGATATTCCGCGCAGTCCGGACAAGGCCTGGTTCAAGGTCCGGGGGATCGGAGTAGCGGACAAGGCCAGGCAATCCACGGTGCTGCGCATGGTCTTGAACTTCTCCTTGTCCTTGACCCCGAAGCGATGCTCCTCGTCTATGATCACCAAGCCCAGGTCCTTGAACTTTATATCCTTTTGCAAAAGCCGGGCCGTGCCGATGACCGCATCCACCGCCCCAGCCGCCAAGCCCTTGAGCACCTGGGCCTGTTCGGCGCGAGTCTGAAAACGCGTGAGCAGGCCCAAACGCACGGGGTAATCGGCGCAGCGCGCGGCGAACGTACGGTAATGCTGCTCCGCCAGTATGGTGGTGGGCGCCAGCAGGGCCGCCTGCTTGAAGGCGCAGGCGCACTTAAAAGCCGCGCGCATGGCCACCTCGGTCTTGCCGAAGCCCACGTCGCCCACCACGATGCGGTCCATGGGGTGCGGCGAACACATGTCCGCGCATACGTCGGCTATGGCCGAGGCCTGATCCGGGGTCTCTTCATACGGGAATTCCGCGGCGAAGGACTGCTCCATGGGCCCGTCGGGCGGAAAAGCGAATCCCGGCCGGGCCGCGCGCTCGGCCTGGGTCTTGAGCATGGCCTCGGCCAGTTCCCGCACCCCTTCGCTCACCACCCGTTTGACCTCTTCCCAACTGCGCGTGTCCAAGGAAGACAGGCGCGGCCGCTTGCCCTCGGCCCCGGAATAGCGCTGGACCTGGCCGAACTCGTACATGGGCAGGTACAAGGTGTCCGAACCCCGGAATTCCAGGACCAAGCAGTCCACGGCCCCATGCCCGGGCGCCTCCACCGGCTCCAAGCCTCGGAACCGGGCCAGGCCATAGTCACCATGCACCACATAATCGCCCTGCTTGAGTTCGCGCAGGCGCAAGCCGCTGCGGGTGGAACCGGTGGACTTGCGCCAGCGCAAGGACGGCCGGTAGTTGCGGGAGAATATCTCGGACGCGGACATCACGGCCAAACCATGGCCAAGATGATGGAAGCCGTGGCGCAAGGGCCCGATGAGGAACTGACAGGGCGGCGCGTCCCGGAACTCCTCTTCCAATATCTCCTGCATGCGGCGGTCCTCGCCGCTATTGAGCGAGAACAGCACGGCCTGAAGGCCCGCGCCGTAGAATCCGCGCAATTCCGTCCAAGCCTGCTTCGGCGCGCCCAGATAAGGCCCGTTGGGACGGGCTCCGAAGTCCACTCCGGCCAGTCCCGGGGAAGCCGGACCCGCGCGGAACAGCTTCGCGCCCGGGGGCGGGGAGACTTCCACCCCGGCCTCCGCCAGCCAGGTCCACCCCGCGCCGAAATGGTTGGCCAAGGGGGCTCCGGCTTCCGGTTCCGCGGCGCACACGGCCTGGGCCGCGCTGAGCTGCTCGCGGCTCTCCTGGGTGAGCGGGTCCAAGCCGCGCAGGGACGCCACCTCATCCTCGTCATAGAGCACGCGCACGGCCCGCATGGGCTCCAATCCATAAAAATCCAAGACCGCGCCCCGGACCGCGAACTCCCCCGGAGTCTCCACGAAATCCACTCGGCGGTAGCCGGCCCGCAGCAGGCGCTCTTGCGCCTGAGCGCGCGGCATGCGCAAGCCGGAACGGAATTCCACCACCTGCCCGCTGAGTTCCTCGGGCGAAGGCGCGGGGGCGCGCAGCGCCTCGGGCGTGGCCCAGGCCAGACGCGCGCCGCCGCGCAGAAGCTCCAAGGAAGCCAGCCGGGTGCGCGGATCATCCCCGAACAAAGCCCCGTTCAAGGCTTGCCCCGCGAACAAAGGGGCTAAGGCCGCGGCTGCGTCGGAGGCATCTTCCAGCTCGGCATCTTCACGCCGCACCGCCAAGAGCCGGCCGGTGAATCCCGGCCAGGAAAAAGGCCGTCCGGCCACGGGCGAAAGCAGGCAGCGCGCCAGGTAAGCCCAGGCGCCGGAACCGGCCAGACCGCTTACGTATCCGGAGGTATCCAAGCTCAACCCAGGATATGGCGCACCCGCTGCGCCGCGCGCTCGGCTAAGTCCAGCCCGTCCGGCCCCGGCCCGGACTCGGACAAGCGCACGGACCGGGATCCGTCCGGCCGGGCATAAAACACCTCCAGGACGATGCCGCCGCGCAGCGGCCGAGCCCAAGCGCCCAAAGGCGCGGAGCAGCCGCCGCCCATGGCCCGCAGGAACGCGCGTTCCGTCTCCACCGCAGCCCGGGTGGGCCCATGATCCAAAGCCTGCAAAAGCGCCCAGATCCCGCCGCAGTCCGGACGGGCTTCCACGGCCAGAGCCCCCTGCCCCGGAGCCGTCAGCATGTCGTCCTCGGATATGATGTCGCGCTTCACCCGGTCCAGGCCCAGGCGCCGCAATCCGGCCTCGGCCAGGATGAGGCCGTCACAGCGCCCCTCCTCCAGCCGCTTCAGCCGGGTATCCACGTTGCCGTGCATCTCCGCAAACTCCACCCCGGGCGCCGCCGCCAGGCACTGCATGCGGCGGCGCGGAGATGAAGTACCTATCCGGACGCCGGGCCGCAGAGACTTCCAGCCCAGGCCCTCGCGCCCGATGAACACGTCGCGCGGGTCCGCTCGGAGCGGATATGCGGCTATAGCCAGGCCCTCGGGCGGATCGGCCGGCAGGTCCTTGGCGCTGTGCACAGCCAGATCCACCCGCCCGTCCAGGATAGCCGCCTCGATCTCCTTGACGAACAAGCCTTTGCCGCCGGGGGCGAGCGCCGCGTCCGGAGGGGTCCGGCTGGATAAGATGTCGCCGCTGGTGCGGATGCGCACGGTCTCGATCTCCAGGCCGGGATGCCGGCGCAGGAGTTCCCCCGCGATGATCCCGGTCTGCGCCAGAGCCAGAGGCGAACCGCGCGTACCCAGCTTTAATTTCATGGCCGCATTTTAACAAAAAGCTATAATCCCCGTATGCAGGCATTGAAATGGGTGGAGGTAGACCTGGCCGCGATCCGCGCCAACGCGCGCTGGGTGCTGTCCCGCTTGGACCCCGGCGTACGCTTCATGGCCGTGGTCAAAGCCGACGCTTACGGCCACGGCGCAGTGCCCGTGGCCCGCGCGGCGCTGGCCGCGGGCGCGTCTTGCCTGGGCGTAATGACCATGGACGAAGCCCGCCCCTTGCGCCGGGCCGGCATCCAAGCTCCCATACAATTGCTCGCCCCCCTGCTGCCGGAAGCCGCGGCGGAAGCGGTGCGGCTCAAGCTCACCCCCACCCTGGACGACGTCCGCCAAGCCGCAGCCCTGGACCGGGCCGCCGGCTCCCGACGTCTGGACGTGCACATCGACTTGGACTTCGGCCTGGGCCGCTGGGGCATACCGGCCAAGGACCTGTCCGCTTTCCTAAAAAGGCTCGCCCACTGCCGGCGCCTGCGCCTGGCCGGGCTCTCCACCCACATCGACTACCTCCCGGGCAAGAATACGGTGGAAGCCGAAGACAAGCTGCGCGCTTTCTCGCGCCTGGCCCATCGCTTGAAGCCCGGCTATCCCGGCCTGACCTGCCATGCGGCCAACAGCTCCGTGCTCATGGACTTCCCGCACTGGCAGATGGACATGGTACGCTCCGGGAACCTCGTCTACGGCATAAACCCGTCCGCCTCCAAGCTCGCGCCGCTCAAGAATCCCTGGCGTTTATGCGCGCGCATCATCGCCCTGCGCCGCGTGGCCAAAGGCCGTTCCATCGGCTATGCCAGCGAGTACATGACCCCGCGCGCCATGCATGTGGCCACTTTGCCCGTAGGCTATGCCGACGGCCTGACCATGGAACCGGCCGAACGCCTCATCAGCTTCGGCAGCGGCTTCCAGTATTGGGGCCTGCTGGGCAAGACCAAGACGCCCTTCATCGGACGCTGCGGCATCGCCCATGTGCTAGTCGACGTAACCGACGCGCCCCGAGCCGCGGTCGGAGATATCGTGGGCCTGCCCATCCGCCGCACCGCCGCCAGCCTCCACCTGCCTCGGCTATACCGCGCATGACCGACAACCCACTCCAACTCCAGCGCGAGATCCAGACCCAGGAGGTAGTCAACAAACTCCTGCAGGCCTCGCTGGAAGACTTATCCCTCGAACGGACCTTGGAGCGCGCCATAGACGCCATAGTATCGGCGCCCTTGTTCCCCATGAAATCCAAGGGCGCGATATTCCTGGTGGGAGAAGAACCAGATACCCTGATCATGCGCGCACAGAGGGGCTTGCCGGAGTACCTGCTCCAGGCTTGCGCGCGGGTTCCATTCGGATATTGCCTATGCGGACGGACCGCCCGAAACCGCGACGTGCTGTGCTCCGCTCAGGTGGACCAGAATCACGATGTAACCTATGATGGCATGTCGCCGCACGGCCACTACTGCGTGCCCATCCTGCTGCAGGACCGGATATTGGGAGTGATCACGCTGTACACCGATGCCGGCCACGCAGCCCAGGCTAGCGAGATATCTTTCTTGCGCTCCGTATCCTACGTACTGGCCGGCGTCATCCAGCGCCGGAAAGCCGAGGCAGAACTCAAAGAGACGCAAATGCAGCTGCTCCAAGCCGAAAAATTGGCCTCCATCGGACAACTGGCCGCAGGCATCGCACACGAGATCAACAATCCCTTGTGCTTCATCGGAGGCAGCATAGACATATTCAAGGACCATGCCGAGAGCTTCCTGCGGATATATGAATATTCCGAGGCCCTGGCCGAATCCATCGAACACAATGATTTCGAAAAAGCCCGGGACCTGACCGCCAAGCTAAAAAACGCCGGCGGCGGCGGGCAGTTCGAATCCGTGGTCCAAGATATGCAGAGCCTATTCAAGGCCTCGGAGGACGGCATATCCCGGATCAAGCGCATAATCGACGACTTAAAGGACTTCTCCAGCGGCCGCGGGGATGCGGAGCAGGACATCCAGGTGGATACGGTCATGGAGCAGATCCTCAACATAGCATCCAACGCCATAAAACGGAAAGCCGAGATCCACAAAGACTACGCCCCGACTCCCCCGGTTAAAGGCGATCCGCAAAAACTGGGGCAGGTGTTCATGAACATCCTGATCAACGCCGCTCAAGCCATAAAAGAGACGGGCACGATCACCATCTCCACCCGGTCGGATGAAAAGCAAGTTTATATCCGCATAAAAGATACCGGCAACGGCATCCCCGCATCCATACTAGGAAAAATATTCGACCCATTCTTCACGACCAAGCCTATAGGCGAAGGCATGGGCCTGGGATTAAGCATCAGTTATGACATCATCAAAAAGATGGGCGGCAGCATAGTGGCGCGATCCACTGTCGGCCAAGGCTGCGAATTCACGATCGCGCTTCCTCCGGCCTGACGGAAACCAGACGCACCGAGCTCTTATCCGGCCTTGCCTCGGCATCCCTTAACTGATAGTTTATGGCGCGGAGGGTATGAACTTGGACGAAACCATAGCCAACACGGTACGCGGCATATTGACCAAATGGGCGGACGCCATGCCCGGCAAGCCCATCCCGGATCTCGGGGCCAAACTATCCTTCGTGTCCGTCGCGGAGCGTCCGGCCTTCATCGTCCGTCTGCTCACCCTATACGACATCCGGCAAGCCCAGGACCGCTGCACCCTGCCCTACGAAGCCGGCCTCCAGGCCGCGGGCGGCAAAGAAGAAATATGGAAGCAACCGGTGGATCTGCGCCTGGATTTCTTCTGGCAGGAAACCACCATCCGGATGCCCCTAGCCGCGGACCCTGTGGAATGCCCGAACTGCGCGGGCGGCGGCAGCGTACGCTGCGAAGCCTGCGCCGGGTCCGCCACCGTCCCCTGCCCGGAATGCATGGGCGCCAAGCGCAAGTCCTGCCCGCAGTGCGGCGGGCTGGGCAAGCTCGCCTGCACTCACTGCAAAGGCACCGGCTTGGAGGTCAGCGGCATATCCGCGATCGGCCTAGAGCAAAAAACCCGCTGTCAAAGCTGCTCCGGCACCGGAGGCCCGCCTTGCCCGACTTGCGCCAGCAACGCCGGAGAATGCGCGGTCTGCGGCAACACCCGCTTTTTAAGCTGTCAAAAATGCTCCGGCGCCGGCAACCGGGAATGCGCCGGCTGCGCCGGCCGGCGCCAGGTCGTGCCCGCGCAGGCCTTCAAGGTGGAATACCAGCCCATTTTCGACCGCGAGATCCGCCTCGATCCGGAAACTCCGCAAGGCCTCCTGCCCCCGGAACTATCGCACGAGATATTGGGCAAGATAATCCATGAAGCCAAGAGCGACTCCGCCTTGGAATTGGGCGCGCCCCTGCCCCGGGCCGACCTCCAAGAATCCGCGGCCACGCTCCTAAAGCGTTCGGACCTAGGCCGCCGGAAATTCGCGGGCCAGTCCCGGATCATCAAGCAACTCCTGGCCCTGGACCGCATACCGGTATATCAGGCGGTCTACGAATACGAAGGCAAAAAATACAGCTGCTGGGCCACGGCCTTGGAGAACCGGGTCGCAGCTGCCGAGAGCCCGTTCTTAGACCTGGCCGCGCGCTGGGCGCAGCAAGCCCAGGAGCTCGTCGCCAAGCAGGACTTCGTCCAGGCGGAAGCGCTGATCAGACAAGCTTCGGCGCTGAACGCCGGGCCCTGGTCAGCCGCTCTCCAGCAGACGATACTGCAAGGCCGCCAACGCGCTGCCGGCATCCAACACGATCTGCGCGGCCTAGCGGCAGTGGCAGCCGCCACCCTGCTGCTGGCCTTGGCCTGCCGGGGCGGCCACAACCTATTCTGGCCGCTGGCCGTATATGCCGGCCTGACCTTCTCCCTGCTGAAGCTGGCGGCCCGGCCTTTACGGCCCTATATCCAGACCCTGGCCGGCTCGCTCGGATCCGCGGTCGGGACCGCGGCGCTGACGGCCTTGCTGTTCTTGGCCATAGCCCCCACCCGGCGCCTGGACGCTAGGGAATTCCGGGGGCTCATACAGTCCCGCTTCGGCACGCTGGAACCGATCCAGTTGAAGCCCGAGGACGAGAGCTATCTCCGCTCCATCATGGCCATATACGAACCCCTGGGAGTCGACGTGGGCTTAGCCCAGACCGCCCTAGAAGCCAACGCCCGACGGATCGAAGCCGACCGCCAAGAGACCCTGCGCCAAGAAGAATCCCGGCGGCTGCAGGCCGCGGCTGAGCTGCAGCGCAAACAGGAACTGAAGGCGGCCCAAGGATCACTGCGCGTCACGAAGCGCGCCAAAAACAAGCCGCGCAAGCTCAGATGATCCCGGGGTTTCCGGCCTCCGTCGCGCGCTCGACCGTCAGGGATGACTCCGACGGCGCCCATTTCGAGATAGCCGCGCTGCGCTTATGGCCGATCGCGATATTCCTGGGCTTCTGGCTATGGGGCTGGACCGCGGGCGAGATCTCGGCTGCGAAGTCCCT
>JBAZVY010000068.1:0-10889 GCA_041660645.1 Elusimicrobiota bacterium
GGACTGCTGCCGTAGTTCAGGATGGCTCCGAACTCGGCTATTATCTGCCCGGATATGGACAGCCCCAAGCCCGTGCCCGTGCCCGCCGGCTTGGTGGTGAAGAACGGCTCGAATATGCGCGTGCGTATGTCTTCTGGAACGCCGGGGCCGGTATCCTCGACCTCGGCCAGGGCGGCGCCGCCTTCCAGCTGGCGGGTCCGCACCCGGATGACGCGGGGGCCCAAGCGGTTGCGCATGGCGTCGCAGGCATTGTTGACTAGGTTTACAAAAACCTGCTGCAGTTTCTGGAATTCCCCGGCCACTTGCGGGGCGTTGGAGTCCAGGTCCACTTCCAGCTTGATGCCCTCGGTCTTCACGATGCGGTATTCCATCAGGGCCACGGCTTCCTGCACCGCCCGGTTAAGGGCCACGCGCTCGCGCACGGGCTTGCCCTGGCGCACGAATAGGAGCAGGCCGCGCACTATGTCGCGGCAGCGCAGGGCGCTGCTGTGCAGCAGGCGCAGATCGTCGCGCTGTTCCTGCTTGATCGGGATGTCGGCCATGAGCTCCGCGAATCCCGTGACCGCGGCCAGGGGATTGTTGAGCTCATGGGCCACTCCCGCGATGAGCTTGCCCACGGCGGATAATTTTTCGACCTGTAAAAGTTGGGCGTGCAGGCGTTTTTTCTCGGTCTCGTCCTGCATGACTACGAACCATTCCCGGGCCGCTCCCGGAGCCGCGCTCTGCCCGGACCAGCTGATGTTGAGTTCGAGCTGGCGTTTGTCCCGGGTGGCGCCCAGGATCTCGGCTTGGCGTACGGACCCGCTGGTCTCGATCTCCCGCACCATCTTGCGGTAGTCGGGGTCGGCGAACAGGAAGTTCAGGCTGCGGCCATAGACCTCCGTGGGCTGATAGCCGAACAGGGCTTCGGCCCGTCGGTTCCACAGGGTTATGCGCAGGTTCTGGTCCAATCCGACCACGGCGTAGGGGGAGTTCTCGACCGCGGTGCGATAGCGGGCTTCGGATTGCACCACCGCGTCCCAAAGCTGGGTGTTCTCCAGGGCCAAGCCGGCCTCGGAGCAGAACAGGTTCAAGCTGCGCAGTTCCTGTTCGGATATGGGCTTGGCGCTGCGCTGGCGGTCCACGTAGATGAGGCCGAGGACGCGATTCCTTCCGGTCAAGGGGGCTAGGCAGAAGTCCGAAGCCCACATCGCGCGCAGGGCCTCGTTCCGGCAGCGGGGATCATGGGCGGCGTCGGTCACGTTGACGGCTTGCCGGGTGCGGGCGACCAGGGCCAATATGTCGTCCGAGTCCATGTGCAGGCGCTGTCCGGATATGGCTTCGTCCTCGAGTCCGGAGCAGTCGGTATGGAAAGAGCATTCCCCGACCACTTCGCGGCTGTCCGGATCTATCCAGAACAATTGGCCGCGGTCGAAGCCCAAGCCCTTGACCGCGGCTTCCAGGCAGGCCCGTCCGATCTCGCGGCGTCCCCGGTTGAAGAGGATGAATTCGTTCATGCGCTGCAGGGCGGAGAGTTCTCGCACCCGGCGTTCCAGGTCGTCGGTGCGGCGCTCCAGGCTGTCGGCCATGGTGTTGAACGCCCCGGCCAGGGTGGCGATTTCGGCCGGGTTATCTATTTTTACGCGCCGGTCGAGCTTGCCCTGGGCATAGGACCGGGCAGTCTCGACCAGCAGGCCCAGCGGCGCCAGCAGGGCGCGCACTTGACGGGTTATGATCAGGATGAGCAGTATGGAGGCGACCAGGCACAGCAAGAACGTGGCCGTGGCGATGCGCCGGAGGCTGCCTAGGAATTCCGCGCGGCTGACCGCGGTAAGTATCTCCCAGGGCGTCCCGGGCACCGCGGCCCAGGCTGTGACCAAGTCGTTGGCTAGGCGAGGCGGGGCGAATCGGTCGTAGTGCTGCCCGCGCCGCATGGTGAGATAGCTGCGTCCGGATCGTCCGATGTTCAGGCGGCCGAGGGATCGGTATATGGGAGCCAAGCTGGAGTCGAACACCAGGGCCCCGCGCCAGGCGCCTTTTTCGTCGAATATCCCGACGCTGTAGCGCAGCAGCGGCGCATCATGCCAAGATGTTTTATGGATGCCGGATACCAGGCGCTCTCCGCGGCGCAGTCCGCGCAAGGCGCGGGAATCTTCCGCGGTAACCAGCGCGTCTTTCGGCCCGGCTATGCGGTTGTTCCTTATGACGCAGACTTCCCGGCCGGCGGAATCGATGTAGCCCATGTGCGGATAGACTTCCATCCGGATGGAGAAATCCAGCAGCATCTTCTCTATTTCCCGGCGATATACTTCCGCTTCTTCCGTGAGGCCGTATTGGGCAGTGGTGTTGTGGTCCCGGAACAGGGGGGACTGGCTTATGGTGGCCAGGTCGTTGTAGCGCTGTTCGAAGAACGAGCCGGCCTGGAGCGCGGATATGTTGGAGAAGGACTGTATGCCTTCGGAGAGTTCCCGGACTATGGCTTGGCGCGCGATGAGATATGTGAATACGGATATGATGGAGATCACCGCCAGGGTGGAGGGCAGTATCCAGACCAGTATGCGCACGGCTAGGGAGCGGGCGGGCATCACCCCCTAAGTGTAGACCCGGCAAGGCTTTTTCGCAAGGGTGGGCGGGTCAGCCCGGGTCAGTCCGTATGGATGTCGGCGCCGGGCGCGATGGCCAGGTGGGGATGGAATATGGAGATGGCTTCGCAGGCCTGTTTGCCGGTCACGAAGCGGTGGCGCACTTTGGGCGGAAGGTATACGATGCTGCCCGTACGTATCCGGTAACGTTTATCCCCTAGATACGCGGTCATGGCGCCGCTGGTGCAGTAGATGAACTCCCCGGTGCGGCGATGGTGCACCCGCGGCAGCGCGGTGTGCGGAGGCAGATGTTCATATATCACGGCTATATCGCCCAGGCGTTCGCTGCCGGGCAAGTGGCGCGTGATCAGGCGGTGGAAACGTCCCCGGGCGACGCGTCCGATGTGGGTCACTAAAGGATCAGCGGGTTTTGGGGGCATGGGGTGAGGTTCTGAAGAAATACGGCATTCCGGATTTGTATGGGAAGAAGGCTACGCCGCGGCGTACGCCGTAGGTGCGCAGCCGTTGATATGTGGGCAGGGCCAGGAAGCGGTCGTGGATGTAGGTGTCGAGTTCTTCGGATAGGGTGCGCTGTCGGTCCGCGTCCAGGGTCGTGACTATCTCGCCCAAGCGCTTGTCCACGTCCGGATCGGCATATAGGGAGAACGGCGAGTTGCCGGCTAAGAATATGGACCTTATGAAGAATGCGTGGTGCATGGGGTCCGGACAATCGTATATGGCGATATCCCAGCGGGAACGGTCTTTGAGGAATTCGAATAGTTCCGCGTCCGAGACCAGGGTGAAGTCCAGGGTTATTCCGACCTCGGACAGCTGTTTGGCCAGGATGCGGCCCGTGCGTTCGGCGTTGGCCTTGAGCAGGACTTGCAATGAGAATCCGGACGGATAGCCGGCTTCTTTGAGCAGCTGCCGGGCTTGTTTGGGGTCGTAGGGGTAGGGCAGGATGCTTTCGTTGTGCCCGAATTCCCCCGGCAGGGTGAGGGTCCCGATGGGGATGCCGTTGCCGAATATGTCGTAGCGTACCAGGGCTTTGCGGTCCACGGCCAGGTTTATGGCCTGCCGGACCCGGGGGTCGGATAAGGGCGGGCGTCCGATGTTGAAGTTGCCGGCCACGGTGTAGAAAGTCGGGTTTTTGGTCACATAGGTGTCGGCGTTTTTTTGTACGTCCAGGGTCCGAGTGCCGGGCAGATTGGTGAGGATGTCCAGGTTTCCGGAGAGCAGGGCATCGACCTGTTGGTCCAGGGGGATGAATTTGAATATCAAGCCCCGGGCTTTGGGACAGCCGGCCATCCAATAGCGGGGATTGGCGTCGAGCGCCAGTTGCCGGCCCTGGTCCCAGCTTCGGAATACGAAGGCCCCGCTGCCTACGGGCTTTTCATTCAGGATATGGGCCGGAGTATCCTTATAATAACGCGGCGGCACCATGACTATGAAGCCGGCCAATCGGTGCAGCAGCAGCCCATCCGGATATTTGGTCACGATATTTACGGTCAGGTCGTCTACGATATCAGTGCGTTCCAGCGAGTCTATGAAGCCCAGGGCGGGGAATCTGGTCCCGGGGTCGAGATATCGGGCGATGCTGAAGCGCACGCTTTCCGCGGAGAAGCGCTCGCCGTTATGGAAAAGTATGCCTTCGCGCAGCCGGAACTGGACCGTCAGGTCGTCCAGGCGGCGCCAGGAGACGGCCAGGGCTGGCTCGATCTCGCCATTCGGCCCGAAACGTACGAGACCTTCGAACATCTGCTGGATGATGGTGTGATTTTTCTCGGAGAACTGCTTTTGCGGATCCAGGGTCAAGGGATCGCGGATATCGTCGCATACCCGCAGTATCCGGACGTCGGAGGCGCGGGCCGGCAGCGGCCGAGCCGCGGTCAGCAGGAGGGTCGCCGCTAATACGTTTGCCCTCATGCCGGTTTTCGCGCGGCGATAAGGCAGGATGCGTTGGCCGAGTCCACGGCTATGGGATGGGCGGTCAGCGCGCAGAACCCGGCGGCGCGCAGCCACTGCGAATATTCCTGCACCGTGTAGGTCCTGCCGCCGGAGGTGTAGACCAGCATGTGCACTGAGAACAAGGCCCCGAACTCGGGCTGGGTGCGGTCTTTGCGCACCACGAAGTCGTGCACCAGAACGCGCCCTTCCGGTCGCAGCGCCCGGTAGCTTTTGGCGATGAGAGCCTGGTTGGTATCCGGGCTCTCATCGTGCGTGATATGAGAGAGCAGCACCGCGTCGAACTCGCCGCGGCCGAAAGACGTCTTGGTGTAGTCTCCGGCCCGCAGGGTGACCCGGCGGGCTAGTTTGGGATAGCGCGCCAGGCTGCGCCGGGTCACGCGCAGGGTGCCGGGCAGGTCTAGTATGGTGGCGCGCGCTTGGGGGTTGCGTTCCAGGAAAGCCAGGGTATAGGTGCCGGGGCCGGCGCCCACGTCCAGTATGTCGCGGACGCTGCCCGCGGGGAACAGGGCGGCGATCTCGCGCGACGGGGCGCGTGCGATGTTGTCCATGCCCATTATGTATTCGGGCGTAAATCCCGGGTGCTGGCTGAGCCAATAGCCCAGGGGGCGCACTGCGCCGCCTTTTTGTAAAGCTGGGCGCAGTTGGCTCCAAGCATCCCATATGATCTCTTGGTATTTGAGGTTGTTGCCTAGGTAGCCGGGGCGGCCCGAGACCAGGAACCGGTCGCTCAGCGGGGTGTTTCGGTAGATGCCGCTGCGTTTGTGCAGCAGGCCCACGGACACGAGGGCGTCGAGCAGTATCTCGGTGGCGCGCGGGTCCAGCTTCAGCAGCCGGGACGCATCCCGGCTGCTGCGTCCGCGCCGCAGGCGGCTGAACAAGTCGAGATAGGCTGCGGCCATGAGCACTTTGGCCTTGCGGTAGCCCATTATGATGTCGATTATCGGATCGGGCCGCATGGTCATGCTCCGGTGGAGGTGAAGAATCTTTCCAGCGCGCGCACGCGCGAGTGGATGGGGGGGACTTCGTCGGGATCGATGCGCACGTCTATCACCGTGGGCTTTCCGGAGGCCAGGGCCGCGCGCAGGGCTGCGGTCAGCTCGCCCGGAGCGTCCACGCTTACGCCCTGGGCGCCCAGTCCCTCCGCGATCTTGGCCAGGTCCATGCGGTGGAATTCGGTGGCAAAGGACCGCCCGGCGTATTGCAGCATCTGGCCGTGGTGCACGGCGTTGAACCGGCCGTCGTTGAGGATCACCCACACCACGGGCACGCCGTAGGTGACGGCGGTGGATACTTCCATGCCGGTCATGCCGAATCCGCCGTCGCCGCCGATGGCCACGACCGGGCGTTTAGGCGCGGCCAGCTTGCCGCCTATGGCCGCGGCTATGCCGTAGCCCATGGTCGCGAACTCGCCCCAGTTGTGTATGAAAGTGTTGCGGCCCGTGGCCTCCAGATAGTGCAGCGCCCACATGGTGTGGTTGCCGACATCCACGAAGATGGCGGCGTCCGGCGGCAAGGCGTCGTTGATCTCGCGCATGACGCGCTGGGGTTTGAGCGGGCGCTGTTCGGAGGCCATGCTGGCGCTATCGGCCACGTGCGGGACTCCCGCTTTCCAGCGGTAGAAGGCCGCGGCATCGTTCTGCGGGGTGTGCTCCCCGATGTCCAGGAGCCGGCGGATGTGGAATATCAACTCGCGCAGCGTGGTCTTGGCGTCGCCGACCATGGCGACCTGGACCGGATAGTTGCGGCCGATCTGGGTGGGGTCCAGATCCTGCTGTATGAAAGCGGTCTTGGGCTGGAGGGAAGCTTCCCAGGCTTGGGTGGATACCTCGTGCAGGCTGCTGCCCAGGACCAGCAATACGTCCACGCCTTCATGGAGCAGGTAGCGTTCCGCTTGGGGGGAGCTGGCCAGCCCGAATACGCGCAGGGATAGGGGGTGCCGCTCCGAGAAGGCGCCCTTGCCTTTGGGGGTAGTGGCCACGGGGATGCTCAACAGTTCGGCGAGCTCGCGCAGTTCGGCTTGGGCGCAGGCGATATTGACGCCGTGCCCGGCGAGTATGGCCGGCTTGCGCGCCTGCAGGAGATAGTCGGCCGCGGCTTTGACGGCTTCGCGGTCGAAGCTGTGGGGGATGGGGCGATAGTCCTGCGGCCATTGCAGTTCGCAGGCCACCGGCTGGCGCATCATGTCCGCGGGGATGTTCAAGTGCACCGGACCCCGGCGGCCGCTCATGGCCACGCGCAGGCATTGGCGCAGGGTCATGGCCAGATTGTGGGGATTGGCCAGCATGGCGCTCATCTTGGTCACGGGTCTGAGCATGTCCACGATGTCGGCGCGGTCGTAGGTCGAGTCCTGGAGCGCGCCTTTGCCGAAGGCCAAGGTGGGGACTTGGGCGCTGATCACCAGCATGGGCACGGAATCGGTCTTGGCCGCGGCCACGGCGGTGATGGCGTTGGTGCTGCCCGGCCCGGTGGTGAGGCAGCATGCTCCGATGCGTCCGCTTATGCGGGCGTAGCCCAGGGCCATGAAGGCCGCGCCGGCCTCGTGGCGGGTGGATACCGTCTTTATGGAACGGTCGTGGTATAAGGCGTCATAGAGCGGGGTGATGGACCCGCCGGGGATGCCGAATATGGCGTGCACCCCTTCCTGTTTCAGGTATTCCAGCAGCAGCCCCACGGCGGGTATGCGATCCGTCCGGGTACGGGGCTCCACGACTGCGCTCGGCGGCATAGTCTGGGTGAACTCGGAGGTGACGGGCTTATCGGCTCTTGGGCTCTGGGATCTGGGAAGTTTCTATTTCCAGAAGTTCCGTTACCTTGGCCTTTAGTTCCGAAGTCGACAACGGCTTGGGGAAGAAGCAGTCCACGTGCGCGCGCAGGGACTTTTTTTCATCTTCGAGCAGGGCGTTGCCGGATATGGCGATGATCTTTATGGGCCGGGTCTGTTCATTGGCGCGGAGCAGCTTGCATACTTCCAAGCCGTTGACTTGGGGTATGCGGATATCTAGCACGAGCAGGTCCGGGGTATCCTTGCCGATCATCATCAAGGCTTCCAGGCCGCCGGCGCAAGCTTGGATGTCCATGGCCGGCTCCGGCATGGACTGCAGGGTGCGGATGACCATGCGCTGTACGGCTTGGTCGTCTTCCACCACCAGAACCTTGCGGTTGCGGTCGGTGAGGTTCTCGGGGATGCGCATGTCGTAGTGCTTCATGAACTCTAGCAGGTTGTCGAGTTCTATGCGGCGATGTCCGCCGGGCGTGTGGTGGGCCTTGAGTTTGCCTTTGTTGACCCAATTGATCACCGTGGTGTGGAACACCCCGCAGATCTTGGCTACTTCGAAAGTCGTGAAAGTCTTGTCTGGTCTGTTGGCGGTCATAAGTATTGTAATGTTAGTAACACATATAGTATCTTGTCAAGCGGAAAATGAAAACCAAGAGAGTTCTCGTCGTGGATGATGATGTCGCATTCAGCATCATGCTCACGCGCATGGTGCAGCGCGGCGGCTGCGATGTGGTCGCGGTGGCCGATACCCGCGCCGCGTTGGAGCAGGTCCGCGGCCGCGGCATCGGGCTGGCCCTCATAGACGTGGCCCTGGGCCGGGAGAACGGTTGGGAGACATTGCGGCTGGTGCGCCAAGAAAGCGACGTGCCCGTGATCATGATGACCGGAGGCGATATCTCCTCCGAGACCGTGACCGACGCCCGGCTGCTCGGGGCCACGGGCGTCATCGGCAAGCCCGTGGATTCAGGCCAGCTTTACGACCTGCTGCGCGAGCTGTTCTGCCGATAGTGCGGCGCCGGGTTTGCGGCGCCGACGAGAGAAGTTGACCCGCCCCCTGGCGCGGTGATATACTCGGTGGAATCTTCCCTAAAGGAGTCCTCATGACCGAGACCGCATTGCTGCATAAAGCCGCCAAGAGATACGAGCGCGACATGGTCCGTTTCGCCCGGGACCTGGTCGCTATCCCCAGTTTTTCCTGCCAGGAGGGCCGGCTCGTGGCCCGGATCAAGAAGGAGATGCGCCAGGTCGGATTCGACCAGGTGCACGTGGACCGCATGGGCAACATCATCGGCCGACTAGGCCAGGGCCGCACCAAGATAATGGTGGATGCGCACATCGACACCGTGGGCATAGGCGACCGCAAGGCTTGGAAGTGGGATCCCTTCAAGGGTAAGTTCTCGGGAGGCAAGATCTACGGCCGGGGCGCCACGGACCAGAAGCTCTCCATGGTGTCTATGGTATACGCGGGCAAGATGCTCAAGGAATTGGGACTCTTGGGCGACTTTACCTATTGGGCCGTGGGCTCTTGTATGGAAGAGGATTGCGACGGCTTGCCCCTGCTGCACCTTATAAAGGAGGAAGGCTATAAGCCGGACTATGTGGTCATAACCGAGCCCACCAACCTAGGAGTGTATCGCGGCCATCGCGGCCGCATGGAGATGAAGGTGGTGTGCGCCGGACGTTCCTGCCATGCTTCGGCTCCGGAACGGGGCATAAACGCCGTGGCTAACATGTCCGACATAATAAAGGAAATAACGGCCTTGAACCTTCGGCTCAAGAAGGATAAGTTCCTGGGCAAGGGCACCGTGGCCGTGACCAAAGTGGAATGCCAGACCCCTTCCTTGAACGCGGTTCCGGATGAATGCACCATATATCTGGACCGGCGCTTGACCGCAGGCGAGACCATGAAGCTGGCCGTAAGTCAGGTCTCGAAGCTGGCCAGCGTGCGCCGGCATAAGGCCAAGGTGGAGGTCCTGCAATACGATGCCGTGGCCTGGACCGGGCTCAAGGTGGGGCAGGAGAAGTACTATCCGACGTGGGTCTTGCCCGAGAGCCACAAGTTGGTCAAGGCCGCGGTCGCGGCCGGCAAGATGGCCTTGGGCCATGCCCCGCGGGTGGATAAATGGGTGTTCTCCACCAACGGCGTGGCCTCGGCCGGACGCTTGGGCATCCCCACCGTGGGATTCGGGCCCTCGGATGAGATCTATGCCCATACCGTCAACGAATATATGCCGGTGGACCATCTGCTCAAAGCCGCGGTCTTCTATGCCTCGATAACGCGGTTTTTGGCGCCGATCTAAAGGGAATTAGTTGGATCGGTGCCTGCCTGCCGTATGGAATTTCGTCCGGCCGGCACCTGCGGAACATCCGATACCGCAGGCGCCGTGACCGTTTGGTAGAATCTGTTTAATCTTATAGGAGGATCTCATAATGCAAAGCATGCTGCGGGGTAAGGATTGGATAGAGACCGTGGATTGGAGCAAGGAAGAGCTGGAGACCGTGCTGGATGTCTCGGGCGACCTCAAGCGCCGTTTCGCGTTGGGCGAGCCGCATCGCCTGCTGCAGGACAAGACCCTGTTTATGATGTTCTTCGAGCAGTCCACCCGCACCCGCAATTCCACCGAGGCGGGCATGACCCAGCTGGGCGGCCACGCCCATGACCTGACCCCGGACAAAATGCAGATCTCGCACGGCGAGACGCCCAAGGACACGGGCAAGGTGCTCTCCCGCTACGGCCACGGCATCGCCATCCGCAACTGCTTCTACGGCGTGGGCAACAAGTACATCCGCGAGGTGGCCGAGCATTCCAGCATCCCGGTCATCAACCTGCAGTGCGACGTGGACCATCCCTGCCAATCCATCGCGGACCTTATGACCGTGCGCGAGAAGTTCGGGACTAACCTGAAGGGCATGAAGTTCGTCATCTCTTGGACCTATGCCCCGGCCTACGCGCGGCCCTTGTCCGTGCCCCAGGGACTCATCACCCTCATGCCCCGCTTCGGCATGGACGTGGTGTTGGCCCATCCCAAAGAGTTCAACCTCATGCCTCGCACTCTGGAAGCGGCCAAGAAGTACGCTAAGGATAGCGGCAGCAAGTTCTCGGTCACCCATAACATGGACGAGGCTTTCAAAGGCGCGGTGGTCTGCTATCCCAAGTCCTGGGGCTGCCACCAGTACCTGCAGGACCAGGGCGTGCCGGAAGCCGACCGCAAGAAGGTGGGCATGGACCTGATCAATAAATACAAGAGCTGGGTCTGCACCGAGAAGCGCATGAAGCTGGCCAAAAAGGACGCGGTGTATATGCATCCCTTGCCCGCGGACCGGGGCGCGGAGGTGGAGGACGCGGTCATAGACGGACCGCAGAGCATCGTGTTCGACCAGGCGGAGAATCGCCTGCATACGGTCAAGGCCATCCAGGCCCTGACCATGGGCGGCCGGCCGTAAGGGGATCTGTTGGGCCGGTGCCTGCGGATCTTCCGATACCGCCGGCGCCGGCCGTAAGTTTTTAGCCGTCCTTGATGAAAAGAGCGGCGGGTCCGGGATACCGGACCCGCCGCGGTCTTTGCCGGCAGTCCGCATAGGCC
>JBAZVY010000069.1:0-10807 GCA_041660645.1 Elusimicrobiota bacterium
CCGGCGCGAAGCGTAGGCCCAGCGTTTCTTGAAAGATTTTCAGTCCCTGCTCGATGACCAGGTCCGTGGGGAAGTATTCCTTGATCTTCTGCTGGTCCACGGCATAGCGTTTCTTCATGAGCTGGTCGTGGTAGTAGCGCCAGTCCCAGGCATGGATGACCCCGTCCGACTTGGCGCCTTGTTCCTGCTTCTTGAGCGCGGCCAGGGCTTGGAGTTCGGGCTTGGCCTTGAGGTATAGTTTCTGGCGCAGGCTGTCCAGGAATTTGAACACCTCATCCGAGTCGGCGGCCATGCGTTCCTCGAGCACATACGCGGCGTGATCCTTGTAGCCTAAAAGTTTGGCGGCTTCGTCCCGGAGCTTGAGGATCTCGGCCAGACGCTGTTTGTTCTTCTCTCCGCCGCGCAGGTTGAACTTGTTTTCCAGGATGCGGCGCGCCTCCGGGTCTTTGGCAGTCTGCATGAAGGGGAAATAGTCGGGGTAATCCAGGCTCACCTTGTACTTATCGCCTTCCCGGCTCAGGCGAGCCAGCATGTCCGCGGGCACGCCCGTCATCTGGGCGGGCGGGAACAGGGCGTAATCCTTGTTTTCCGCCACTTCCTTGGAGAAATCATTAGACAGCTCCACCAGCCGCTTGCGCAGGCTCTTGAGCTTCTCCCGGTCCGCGGCCGGCAGGCCCATCCCGCTGCGTTTGAAGTCGAGCAGGGTCTTCTCCACCAGCCGGGCGTCCTCCCCGGCCAAAAGTTCGCCTCGGTCCGCCGCCGCCTTGAGCGTTCCGTATATGTCCTCGCGGGTGAATATGTCCAGGCCGTATTTGGATATCTCCGTGTCGCAGGCCATGGCGGCCTCGCGTACCGCTTGGTCCGCGCCCACATGGAATAGGAACATGGGCACCGCGGTCTCATCCTGCAGGTCGGATAGTATGTTGGCGAAGGGCAAAAAAACGCTCCGGAAAGAAGGTTCTTTCACCGCGGCCAGTTCTTTGAGGCGTTCCTCGGACCGGGTCTTGGCGCCGCTGCACATCTGCGCGATGGCCGCGGCATTGAGGCCGAAGTCCAGCCGGCCTTTGATCGCAGCCGCGGGGATTGCCGGCGTGGGGGCCGGGACCGGGGCTGCGGGCGCAGGGACGATATCGTCGGAAGGGCCGTACCCGGGCAGGCCGGCGGCCGCGTAGTCGGCGGCGATAAATAGGGACAGGACGGCAAGGCTGATCATGCGCATGGCATTACCTCGGGTTGCGAGATCGCGACGGCCAGATTCTGCCATTAAAGCAGAATCAGTTCAATGGCGTCGCCGCTTATAGCGGCAGGCCGTGGGAGCTGGCGCGGGCGCGGACTTCTTCCAGTTTGGCCGCGCTGCCGATATCCTTATAGTAGTACTCGTCCATGCGGAAGGCTCCGATATGCGCAGCTTGTCCGGCTAGGCGCAGGTAGGAGCGGTTTATGGAGAAGACCCCGGATTCGGTCAGCAAGGGGAATATCTTCGGGGAGATCACGTGTATGCCGTTGAAAGCCAGGCGCTGGGCTTGCGGAGCCGGGGCGCCGGCCCATTGCACCCGGTCCTCGCGGGTGGATTCCCAGCCGCACAGCCGGCCGGCCGGGTCGAATAGGAAATAACGTTCGGTCTGGCGCTCGGATACGGCCAAAGTGGCCAGAGCGCCGCTCTCGACATGCCTGCGGTAGAGGCGGCCGAGGTCTAGGTCGCTGAACACGTCCGCATTGTGCAGGAAAAACGGCCGGCTGTCCGTGAAGAAGGGGGCGGCTTTTTTCAGCCCGCCGCCCGTGTCCAGGAGTTCGTCCTCGCGGGATATCGCGATGGGCACGCCCCAATCCCGCGCCCGCAGGAATGACTCGACTGGTTCCGCCAGGTGGAAGGTATTGACGATGATGCCTTCGGCTCCGGCTTTTATCAAGCGCCGGAGCACGATTTCCAGCATGGGGACGCCCGCGACTTCGACTAGGGCTTTCGGGGTCTGGTCCGTGAGGGGCCGCAGGCGGCTGCCGATGCCGGCAGCCAAGACCATGGCCTTCACGTCACGGGGACCGCGGACTCGTCTTTTTCGAGTTCGCGATGGCGCAGTTCCACGGACAGGCCGTCCTGCGCGCGCAGGCGCTTGGCCATGAGTTCGGCGCAATATACGGAACGGTGCTGGCCGCCGGTGCAGCCGAACGAGACCATGAGGTCCGAGAAATTCCGGCTGCGGTAATTATCCACGGACTGGTCGATGAGCCCGTACACGTGGCCCAGGAAGCCCTGCACCGCGGGGTCTGCGGCGAGCATGGCGACGACTTCCGGGTCTTTGCCGTTGAGCTTGGCGAACTGCTTGTGCTTGCCGGGATTGGGCAGGGCCCGGCAGTCGAATACGAAGCCGCCGCCGTGGCCCTTCTCATCCGTGGGCATGCCGTTGCGGTAGGAGAAGCTTTGGATGCGCACCGTTAGTTTGAGCGAGGCGGCTCCGAACTGGCGCAGATAGGATGAGCCGACCATGCTGTGGAACACCCCCATGAGCGCCGGCAGCTTTATGGGCAGTTCCGTGGTGCGCAGCAGGTATTCCAGGTTGCGTATGGCGTAGGGGATGCTCTGCAGGAAATGGCCCTTGCGCTCGTAGAAGCCGCGCAGTCCGTAAGCCCCCATGGCCTGCATGATGCGGATATACACGAAGGCCGGATAGTGCTTGAGGAAATCCTCCCGGTCCAGGGGGATGATTTCCGCGACCGCGTCCAGGTAGCGGCCTAAAAGTTCTTCGCGCAGCTCGAAGGGCAGGTCGGCTTTGGCATCGAAGAGCAGGGAAGCGATGTCGTAGTGCAGGGCGCCTCTGCGGCCGCCTTGGTAATCTATGAACCAGGGCGAGCCGCTGCGCACCATGACGTTGCGGGACTGGAAGTCCCGGTATAGGAAATAGTCCCGGTCGACCTCCAGCAGGAAATCGGTGAAGCGTTTGAAGTCGTCCTCCAGTTCCTGTTCATGGAACGGGATATTGGCCAACTGCAGGAAATAGTATTTGAAATGGTTGAGGTCCCACATCATGGACTGCTTGTCGAAGCTGGCGCGGGGATAGCAGGCCTGGTAGTCCAGGGTCTTGCCGGCCGTGATCTGGAATTGGGGTAAAAGCTTCACCACCTTGCGGTATACCTCCACGACCCCGGGGCTGAAGCCCTGGCTGGTGCGATTGGCGCTTAGGTATTGGAACAGGTTGGTATCGCCGAGGTCTTCCTCGAGATATATCCCGCGGTCCAGGTTCTCCGCGTATATCTCGGGAACGGGCAGGCGGTGGCTTCGGAAATGCCGGGAAAAGGCCAGGAAGGCCTGGTTTTCGAGCCGGTCGAGGTTGATTGCGCCTATGACGCTGCGTCCGGCGCCGGCCAGCCGGAACAGCTTGCGATGGGAGCCGTCGCCCTTCATGGGCGCGATGGACGCCGCCGGCTCGCCGAAATGTCCGGCAAAAAGGGAGCTGAGCGCTTCTTCCATGGCCTGATTGTATCATATCCCGCCGCGGCCTCTCGGGTCATAATATCCTTGACTTTGTCGTCGGGGGAGACTAAAATCTCTCGATGTGGAATCGGTGGCTGTGTCGAGCCCTGGCCCTCCTGATCCTAGGCGCTGTCCGCACCGCCGCGGCCGCGCCGCGGCCGGCATACGACGATAAAGACCCCGAAGCTCCTTCCGTGGCTTGGTCCTTGGATCCGGCGGATATGGCCGCTATCCGCAGCGAGTTCCTGGACCGGACGCGAACCGCGTTCCTGGATAAGTCGGGACAGACTCCCGTGCCTTCCACGGAGTTCTCTTTTCCGCGCGGCTTCATCGACGCTTTCGAGAAAGACATAAACGAGATCGTCTCCTTGGGCGCGCAAGCCGCGTATGTGGTGCTGGGCCGCGGCCCCGAGGATGTGGGGGCCTATTCCGACATGGCCGTTTACGTGGCCGCGCGTCTGGGCATAGAACCTCCGGAAAGCGTGCTGGCTATATATCGCGACCGGGCGCGGCCTAAGGACCGGCCCTTGACCCCGCAGCAGGAGCAGGGTTTCTCGGAACTCATCGAGGTCGTGCGGGCTCCGGATTTTGCCCGGCGCGTCCTATATGTGGCGGATATATTCGGCAGAACCGAGGCGGTTGCCGTCGCGGCCGCCCGGCCGGCCCGCGGCCGCAAGGCCCGGCGCGCGGTGGCCCCGCCGCCCGAGCCGGGGGGGCCGCCGCGCAGCGTGCTGGACTCCATAGACTGGAAGCGCGCCGATGAGCTGGCCGCGGCCGCGGCCGAGGGCGCGGACGGCTGGAACAAGCGTACGCGCCGGAGCCGGCGGGGACGCTGCTACCAATGGGTGCGCATGGCCCTGCAGAAGACCGGGCTTTGGACCGATGATTATCGCTCCGAGGTAACGGGCCGCGGCGATTGGCGCCGTCCGCGGCGCGCGTACAGTTTTGCTTGGGCCATGAATAAGCTGGAGGCCGGCGGCAGCGGCGACCCTTTCCCCGAGCGCAAGGCGCCGCTGCGCAGGCTGGACCTGCGCGTGGACCCATTGGTCAAGGGCAGCATCGTGGTGTTCGATCGCAACGTCTGCGGCTTTAACGCCCGCTCCGGACATATAGAGGTGATCTCCTCCATATCCCCGCTGCGCGCCTCCAGCTATAAATTCCATGAGGTCAAGCTGGATTGCCTGGCCCAGGCCGCCAATGCCGGGCAAGTGCATATCTACGTCCCCCAGAGGCTGGACCTTTACCCGCCGGACGAGCCGCCGCCCGGAGCCGGCGCGCCTGCGGTGGGGAAATCCGCGGAGCTCTAGCCGTCCGCGGCCCATGCTATGATATCCGTAATGCGCAGCTGCGCGGAGGGCGTTCTATGACCGTATTCCAGACCTGTTTTATCCTATGGGCCGCGCTCCTGCCGGCTCGCGCCGCGGATTTGCCGCTGGATTCGGCTTGGTCCGCTTCCCAGGCTCTGTTGTCCCGGGCGGCCCGGCCCACGGGGCCCCGGATCCGCGCGGCGGGGCCCGGCGGCTGTGTTTTCGACGGCCGTTTCGGACGGCCGGCCGCGCCTGCGGACGCCGCCGCCGCCTGGGCGCGCAGCCGCGCCGTGTCCGTAGGCGAGACCCACGACCAAGCCAACGATCATTTGGTCCAGTTGGAGGCCTTGAAAGCCATGTTTGCGGCCCATGGTAAAAAGACCGTGGTGGGCTTTGAGATGTTGAATATGAATCTTCAGTCCGTACTCGATGCCTATGCCGCGGGGCGGCTATCCGAGGCCGAGTTCTTGGAGCAAGCGGACTGGAAAAAAGAATGGGGATTCCCTTTCCCTTTATATAAGCCGATATTCGATTTCATCCGGGAGCAAGGATTGCAGGCCATAGCGCTCAATGCGCCCCGCAGTCTAGTGGCCAGGACCGCGCGTTTGGGCTTAGACGGCCTGAGCCCGGAAGAAAAGGCTATCCTGCCGCGGAATATGCAGCTTTCTTCGGATCCCAGATATCGGGCTTTTCTTAAGGAGGCTTTCGGCGGCCATGGCCGCCAGGCCGCGTACCGCGCTTTCCGCGCGGAAGCTTTGCGCGATCCCAACCTTAAGGGCATGCCGGTGGTGTCCTGGGAGCATTATCTGGAAGCCATGATGATATGGAATGAAGTCATGGCCGACCGGGTGGCCCAACGCTTGAATCAGGACGCAGGTTCCGCGGTCCTGGTAGCGGCGGGCAACGGACATGTCATGTACGGAGCGGGCATCCCATTCGGCATAAGCCGGCGCGCTCCGGGCGCGGCCCAGACCACCGTGTTCACGGAAGGCGGCCCGACTTGTCCGAGCGCCCTGCCCGAGGGACTGGCCGGGATAGCCGATTATGTGTGGGTAGTGCCGCACACCGCCGCTCAGCCCTGAGCCCGCGGTCCGAAGACCGCTCAGTGCGCCAGCAGCCGGCGCAGCCGATCCATATCCGCGCGGAACTTCGGGACGGCCTGGAGCCGGGCGTATATCGCGTCGCCTAGGAGCTTGCCGGACTCGATGTCCGAGGGATGATGGACTCCGGCGATGACCCGGTCCAGGGCGATCTCATCGGCCCGGGCCAGGAATTCGGCCCGCCTTGGCGGCACTAGGTCGGAGAGCATGAGGGCGAAGGTCCGGGCTATGGCGGCGTGCCCGCTGGGATAGGCGAACCCGCCCACCTTGCCCATCCCGGGACAGATCGTCAGGCTCGGTTCCCGCAGGAACGGCCGGTCCCGTCGGTAATGGTTTTTGACCGCGTACACATGCAAGTCCGTATCTATGCGCGCGTGTTCGAGTATGTCTGCCGCGTCCGGAGGCAGGGGGGAAGCGAAGGGGCTCAACGCGCCGAAGAAGGCGGGAAAGCGCGCTCGGACTTCGGCCGCGGCGCGGCCGCAAAGCGCGGGGGTGCGTCGAGCCTGCCAATCCTTCAGCGTCCGCATGTCCGATCGGTCGGGCTCGGATCCGGAGGCCGGCGGCGGCGGCAACTGGGCCGTCAGGTCCGGGGCTGGGGATAGATAGTAGCTATCGGCGGCCGTGGGCCATCTGGGACCGGCGCATGCGCATAACGCGAACGCCAGGCATATAAGCGATATCTTCTTCATTCCGGTATTATAGCCTGTCCGGGCGGCGCTGGAATATGGGCGCCGGGGCACAACGCTGACAACGGCCATGCAGATTAGCTATCATGGACTTCTGCCTATGGCATACAACATCCTGGTCATAAATCCCGGTTCGACGTCAGACGAGATAGGCTTCTTCCGAGACGATCAGCAGGTCTTCCATAGCGTAGTGCGCTATACGCCGGGGGATCTTAAGGCTTTCGAGAAGAAGAAAGTCACGGCCCAGTTCCAGTTCCGCAAGGATCTGGTGGTTAAGACCCTGTCGGACAATAAGGTGGCGCTGGCCGATATCAGCGCGGTCATCGGCCGCGGCGGTTTGGTGCGGCCCTTGCCGGGCGGCACTTATATCGTCAATGAAAAGCTGATCAACGACCTGCGGCAGGGGGCGCTGGGCGACCATCCCTCTAACTTGGGCGGGCTCATCGCTCATGAGATCGCCGAGCCCCTCCATATCCCGGCCTACATCGCCGATCCCGTAGTGGTAGACGAGATGGAGCCCCTGGCGCGTTATTCGGGCATGCCCGAGAACCCGCGGATATCAATATTTCATGCTCTGAATCAGAAACGGGTGGCGCGCTTAGCCGCGGACAAGCTGGGCAAACGCTATGAAGACTGCAATCTCATAGTCATGCACGGCGGCGGCGGCCTGTCCATAGGCGCCCATAAGCAGGGCCGGGTGGTGGACGTGAATAACGCCCTCGACGGGGAAGGTCCCTTCACTCCCCAACGCAGCGGCGGGGTGCCGTCCGGGGGGCTGGCCAAGATGTGCTTCTCGGGCAGTTATACCCTAGACGACATCAAGCTCAAGATCAAGGGCCGCGGCGGCCTGGTCGCCTATACCGGGACCTCGGACATCGTGGCTATCAAGAAGTATATCAAGGGCGAGCCGGTGCCGGAGAATTCCGGCTTGGACGCGCGCAAGGTCACTCCGGAGCAGGCCAAGGAGTGTCTTTTGGCCATGGCCTATCAGATCTCCAAGGAGATCGGATCCGCGGCCGCGGCGCTGTCCGGCCGGGTGGACGCGATAGTGCTGACCGGCGGCATCGTGTACGATGCGGACATAATAGTGCCGGCGATCCAGTCCCGGGTGGGCTGGATAGCGCAGGTCATGACCTTCCCGGGCGGAGACGAGATGCGGGCCTTGCGGGACGCGGCGGTGATTGCGCTTAAGGCCCCGACTTCAGCCAAGGAATACTAAAACCAAGGAGAGCGAGCGATGAAATTCAAGAATTTCGACGAGTTGGTCAAGATGGTCAAGGGCAAGTCCAATCGCATCGTGGTGCCGGGAGCTAACAATCCCGAAGCCATGGAAGCGATAAAGATCGCGGACGACTACGGCTTGATCTCGGGCGGCATCCTTATAGGCGAGACCGCGGCCATCAAGACCATGGCCGCCGCGGCCAATCTCGACCTTAAGAAGTTCGAGTTGGTGGAGTGCTCGGACAAGGCTGAGATGTGTAAAAAAGCCGTGGCCTTGATCTGCCAGGGCCAGGGCGACTTCCTGGTCAAGGGCTTGGTGGATTCCAGCCTATATCTTAAGGCCATCCTGGACAAGGAGGCCAAGCTCGTGGAGCCCGGCGCCACCCTTTCCCACTACGTGCTCTTCGAGACCTCCCATTATCATAAGCTGTTCGCGGTCTCGGACGCGGCTATCCTCATCGCTCCGGACCTGGAGCAGAAGCGCAAGATCGTGCAGAATTCAGTCAACATAACCCGCATGTTGGGCGTGGATAAGCCCAAGGTCGCCATCGTCTGCCCGGTGGAGAAGGTCAATCCCAAGATCCCCAGCACCGTGGATGCTGCGGAGCTCTCCAAGATGAGCCAGGATGGCCGCATCCAGAACGCGGTGGTGGAAGGACCCTATGACATCTATATCTCGGTCTCGCGCAAGCTCGCGGACGAGAAGGGCATAAAGGGCGGCGAGGTTCCGGGCGAGGTGGACATCATGGTGTTCCCGGACCTGGATGCGGCCAATCCGGTCTATAAGAGCATCACCTACTTCGCGGCGGGCATGAAGTCGGCGGCCTTGGTGGCCGGAGCCAGCGTGCCGGTCATCTTGCCCTCGCGCACGGACCCGCCCTTGACCAAGGCCCTGTCCATAGCGTTGGCCTCCTTCTTGAAGGACCAGAAGAAGGTCGCGGCTTAAGACTCCGGCTGGACGTAAGCTAGAAGGCCGTCCCGTAAGGGGCGGTCTTTTGCTTTTCAGACGACTAGGGGGCCCATAGTCAACCAAAATGCAGGAGGCTGATTACCTAAATGGTTCCATTGTTGAACTATCCGCCACAAGTGACCTTTGGAAAGAAGATGTCGTTGATTATTTGGGGTATATCGGGGATGCGCGCGGCATAGAACATCTTGGGCCGCTTCGAAGTTGACACTTGTCGTCTTGTCTGGGCCACAGTCAAAAGCCTGGTACCGTTGCTGCTGTTATGGGCTGTAGAGTTTTAAGCACCGCGCGGCGGATGCCCGGGGTAAAATTTGCAGCCGCCATCCAGGGGCATTCAAATTTAGCGCGGGGTGCGGTTGAGCAGCATGCCTTTGGGCAGTTTCCCGAGCAGTTTCAGGTCCGGATCGCGCTTCTCGAGCAGGGCGAGCAAGGCATCCCGGAATATGTCTTCGAAACGGCCGGCCGGGTACTTGTGCCTTAGGAGTTCCTGCGCCCGGCGCAGCAGGAGCAGGGTGTCCTCCTCGGCCGTAAAGGCGAAATGGACGCGCTTGACCTCGGGGGGAGTACCCGGCTGGGACGGCGCGGCTGTCGGCGGGGTCGCGGGTTCCAGGGAGTCCGGCGCGGGCAGTCGCTCCGGGACGTCCGGAGTCGTATGGAAAATCGGTTCCTTCGGCGCCTGGCGGCTAACGGGCGCTTTTTTGCGCACAGCGATCATCCGCGCCATATCCGGCTTGTCCGGTAATGGGGCCAGTCCTGCTACCATGGACTCGATCTCTCGGATACTTTTGCCCTGGGCCGATTCTAGGAGTTTTACCGCATCGGGAGCGTTTAGATGGGGATGTAACCGTACGATAGCTTCCAGACCAATAGCTCCGGTCTTGATCATATTGAGGACCTGCGGGAATCGCCGGACCGTTCGGGCCGCGCGTATTCGGTAGTAGGCGGCGGAATCGCTGTAACCTAGTTCTCGGATGCAATACGCGAAAAGCGAGGGGAATGCCAGGCGTAGGGCGAGGTCGCGGCTGTCGATCTCTGCGAGATGGGCGATGATCTCTGCAGTATCCTCGCGTTCCTTGCGGACCAAATCTTTTATCCGCGTCAAAAGTTCGGCGTCTTCCAGATTCTTGAGGTCCATGATCTTTTAGGGCTGCTATGGGGCCCATAGTACATACGATCGTGCCGGGGATAAGTTCCGCGGCATTGTGCGATCCGGGGCCTTGAATCCCGGCATCAGGGCTTGAGGGTCTTGAACAGCAGGGCGGCGAGGAGCAGTCCGGCCAGGAACAGGGCCAGGCCGCCTAAGGGCGAAGCGCGGAGGTGGGCCGCGGATAGCGGCCGGAGCGTGACCCGGAAGGAATCCAGGAATTCTCCGATGCGGAGTTCTTGGCTGAGCATATACGCGTCGTCGCCGTAGGCCTTGATCAGATAATCCCGCCCGGCCCCGGGCACCCGGACCAGCAGGCCGCGGAAGGGCAGGCGTTCCAGGTCCGGGGCCGGCTGCTGCAATGGCGATAGCCTAGCGCCTCGGTTCGGGGAGGGCAGCGGGACGCGCTCCCCGGTCACGCGCAGGCGCATGGCGGGGAGGCGGTCCACCTGTATATGGTCTACGGATTCCAATCGCAGGTCCGCAAGATCGAAGGCGGACCCTACGAGCCGGCTCGGCTCGGCCGGAGTCCAGTCCGGCTCCGTGACCGACACTTGCAGCGTCAGCAGGCCGTCGCTCAGCCGGGCTACCGTCCGTCCGCTTTCCGGGGGCGGAGACAGCCGCCAGCCCGCGGGTGTGCGGAAGGCCAGGTGCGCGCGTTCGCTGATGAAGGCTCCGGCCGGCAGGGGCAGCCCCGCCGGAGGCTGGGCCAGCTTCCAGCCGCCGAACGTCAAGAGGCAGGCCAGTATCAATAATCCGGCCCAATGCCAGCGGTGGGCCCGGAGCCGGCGGCTGGTGCGCGGCGGCAGGGATCTCACTAGGGAATCCCAAGCGCGCTTTTCCAAGGCCTCCAGATACGGGGTGGCGCAGTTCCAGCAGGATATCGATCGGAAAGCCACGGCGGCTCCGCAGA
>JBAZVY010000070.1:0-1188 GCA_041660645.1 Elusimicrobiota bacterium
ACGCGCGTGCTGCGCAACGTCAACGGAGCCAGCGTGACCTACAATATCGACGTGCGCCAGATCACCCAGCAGGGGCAAAAGGATAAGGATATGGTCCTGGAGCCCAACGACATCATCTACGTGCCGCAGAGTTTCTTCTAACTTATGGCTGAGATCGAACAGGAAGTGGAATTCAACCTCGCGCAATATCTCGATATCATAGCCCGTCGGCGCTGGATAGTGCTGATCACCGCCCTGACCGTGTTCACCGCGGCGTTGGGCTACGCGCTGTTTTCGCCGTCCATATACCGCGCCATAACGGTCCTCAACATCGAGCGGGAGGGCGGCAGCAGCTCCACGGCCGGCACCGGCGTGTTCGAGGTCCAGGACGAGGAATACTTCGAGACCCAGTTCAAGCTGATCACGGGCGAGACCGCCATGCGCCGGGTCTATGCCGACCTGGAGCTGGGCGCCTCTAAGGATTTCGCCGCGGGCGTGGGCGCGCTCCGGAACGCGACTTCGGTCGTGCAGGTGCCTGGCACCCGGCTTTGCCGCGTGTGCGTGGACAGCACCGATCCCCAGCTCGCGATGAAGATATCGAGCACCCTGTCGCAGTATTTCGTGGAGCAGAACCTCAATAACAAGCTGTTCATGTCCAAGGACGTGCTCGACGCCTTGCAGATGCGCATGAAGGGGGTGGATGCGGATAAGGTCAACCAGTCCCTGCCTTCCGTGGTCAATAATAAGCTCATCCAGGACATCAAATCCCAGATCTTCGAGGGCGAGGTCCAGCTCGCCGACCTGCGCATGAAGTATACGGACAGCCATCCCGCTTTGATCTCCTTGAAGTCGCGGCTGGCTTCGATGCATAAGGTACTCAATAACGAAGTCGACAACATCGTGTCCAGCCTCAAGACCGAGCTGTCCGGCCAACTGCGCGCCAACAACGTCCGCATCATCGACCTGCCCCAACTGCCCGACAAGCCGATCCGGCCCCGCAAGGCCTTGGCCCTTCTATTCGGGCTCATCGGCGGCCTGACTTTGGGCATACTCGTGGCGTTGGTGCTGGAGACGCTCGACCAGACCGTGCGTACGCATCACGACGTGGAGCGCCGCCTGGGCCTGCCTTTCTTGGGGCTGATCCCGTTCGCGCGGCACAAGAAAGGGGTCCCGATCTACGCGCCCCTGCTTTCCGCCGACGTGTCCCTG
>JBAZVY010000070.1:1198-4411 GCA_041660645.1 Elusimicrobiota bacterium
CTGCGCACCATGGTCGGCTTCGCGGAGGCCGTGGAGGGGGAACCGGTCCTGCTCGTGACCAGCACGGTGCAGGAGGAAGGCAAGAGCTTCGTGGCGGCCAACCTGGCGGTGGCCATGGCCCAGCTCGGGCAGAAGATCCTCCTCGTAGACGGCGACCTGCGGCGGCCGCGCCAACACGGCAACCTTCGCGCCTCCAGCGAGAAGGGCTTGAGCGATTTCCTTTCCGGAGCGGCGACCGACGCCGCGGCGCTGGTGCAGTCCACCGAGATCCCCAACCTCGAGGTCGTCACTTGCGGGCCGCGTCCGCCCAACCCCGCGGAACTGTTGAACACGGAGCAGTTGGCCCAGTTCGTGGCCTGGGCCCGCGGCCGCTACGCGCGCGTCATCGTGGATTGCCCGCCGGTATTTCCCATCAGCGACATCCTTTTGTGGGGCCGCCACGTAAAACCCACGATCTTCATTTCGCGCTTCGGACGCACGCGGGTGCCGCTGATCCAGACCGCCTGCGCGCGCTTGCGCGGCAGCGGCATCAAGATACTGGGCGGCGTGGTCAACGGGGCCCGGCTCGGCACCATGACCTACGCCGACGGGCGCTATTACGAACAGTATTATCGCGATTACGTGGACTCGGAGAAAACCAAAGAGCGCCGGCTATGATGCCGCGCGTGCCCTCCCGGGTCCCGGAGGGATTGCTCTACGCGCTCACCGCCTTCGGACCCTTAGCCTTCGGCTGCGTGGAACCTTGGTCAACGGCCGGGCTCGAGATCCTCTGTTTTTCACTCGCCCTGGCCTGTTTTCTGCGCGGGTGCCGCAGCGTCCGTAAGGAAATATGTCCGGCCGGAGCCTGCGGAACTTCCGATACCGCAGGTGAGCTGCCGACGCTGGCGGCCTGGCTTTGGCTGCTGCCTGCGGGTTTGGCCGGGCTCGGCCTGCTGCAGCTGCTGCTGCCCCTGGCCCCGGATTGGCCGCGGCCTTTGGGGCCGTTTACGGCAGCGGCCTACGCGACCCGGTCGGCGGTGCTGCTGTGGGCGGCTTACGCGGCCTTGTTGTGGAGCCTGCCCCAGGTCCTGGCGACCCATGAGGCGGTGCGCCGCTACTGCCGCGTGCTTTGGGGGCTGGGAGCCGTTTTCGCGGCCCAGGGCCTGCTCCAGGCCGCGACCGGAGGCAGCCGGCTGTACTGGCTGCGTCCTACCACCCTGCCCGCGGTGTTCGGCCCTTACTATAACCGCGACCATGCGGCCAGTCTCCTGCTCATGACTTTGGCCATGGGCATCGGGGTCTGGGCCTCCCGGCTGCGCCGCCGGCCCGCGGACGGATCGGCGTGGACTCCGGGCGGGCTTGCGGCCGGCGTAGTCCTCATGTTCTCGGGCATCGCCGTGTGCGCCTCCCGCGGGGCTTTTCTGGCGATGCCGCTGGCCGCGGCCCTGCTTGGCCTGCTCGGGGCCGGCTTCGCGCCGCGCGCGCGTACCCGCGGCCTTCTGGCGGCCGGGGCCTTGGCGGCCGCGGCCGTCACGGTAGCCTTCACGTTCCGGCACGTGGGCGCGGCGGCCGACGCCGGAGCTTTGGTGGAGCGTTCGATCGCGGTGCGCTTAGCCATCTATGGGGATGCTGGGCGCTGGCTGCGCGACGCGCCGCTGTTCGGCACCGGATTAGGCAGTTTTGAGACGGTCTATCCGGCCTATCAAGACTCGGCCCTGGCCGGACTGGCGGCGCACGCGCACAGTGATTGGCTGGAGCTCGCGCTGGAGACGGGCCTGGCCGGCCTGCTGGCGGCCTTGGCCGCGGCCGGGCTGGTCTTATTCGGCGCCGCTCGGGCTTGGCTGCGGGCCGCTTCGGGCGAGATGCGCGCGCTCATCGCCGGCGCTCTGGGCGCGGCCGGAGCTTTCGCGATCCATTCCCTATTCGAGTTCGGCTTCCAGACCCCGGGCAACGCGGTCGTGGCCGTAGGCATCGCAGGGCTGTTGGCGTCCGCGCCGTTTTGGGCGGATAAGGCCGCGCCGCGCGTCCGGCCGGTCGCCCCGCCTGGGTGGGCGGCGGCCGCGGCCCTGCTGGTTTTCCTCGGTCTCGCGCACGCGGCCGCGATCCCGGATCCGACCCGGGACCCCAGGCGCATCCGGGCCCGGGCCGCGGAGCTTTACGCCCAGGCGGGTCCAGGCGAGAAGCCCGATCTGGACGCTCTGCGCGCGGCCCTGCGGTTGGCCCTGGCCGCGGCCGAACTGCGGCCGTTCGACTATAAGGCCCTGGAATCCGCGGCCGCGGCCCTGGAGCGGCTCGGCCGCCCGGAGGACGCCCGCGTTTTCTGGGCGCGGTCCCGATCGGTCCGCTTCACTCCGGTCGTGGTCGGGGCCGGAGACGACGAGCAGGCAGAGGCGCGCCGGCTGGCGGCGCTGAGATCGTTGGGGCTGCTGCCCCGGAGGCTGGAGGCCCGATGAGCTTGCGTCTGTCCAATCCCCTGGCCGCGATCGTATGGCTGACCTTCCTGTTCCCGGGACGGTGGCTCTCCGGCCGGTCCGAGTTCGCATTCGCGCTCGCGGTCCTGGCCGTAGGCTGCGTGGTGCTATGGGTCAAGCCTTCCCCTTGGGAGTCGCGCGCGCCGGCGCGCCAGGCCGCTGGGGTGTTTGCGGGCCTGCAGTTCCTTTATGTCATCTCCTATCTGTATGCCCTGGCGTTCAAGGGGGCGCAGACCGGACCCCTGGATCTATTGGAACTGCCGCGCTGGCTGCTGCTGGGCGGCTTCGTGGTCTATCTGATCCGTCATTACGGCGCTTCGGTCCATGCGGCTACGGAGTCGGCCCTGGTCGCGGCCCTTTACGGTTCCTGGTTCGGGTTCGCCAGTTCGGGCGAGCGGGCTTATGCCGCCGCCTTGACCCTGTGCTACCTGCTGCTTTTTTCCCGGGTCCGGCTGCGCTACCTGCACGCCGCCGTGGCGGCGGCCGTCTGGCTGGGAGCCGGCTCCCTTCCGGATTGGGCCGCATCCGCCGGCGTCTTCCGATCCATCCGGCTGTCGCCCGTATTCGGTTGGGGCCCGGCCGGCTATGAAGCCGTCTCCGCCTCGTGCAGTCAATATCCGCTCTGGCTGATGCGCGGGGGAGCCTTGGGCGCGGGTTTGATCCTGGTCGGGCTGGTCCTGGCGGTGCGCCGGCTTTTGCGCGTCGAGGAAGACCTGCGCCTGCGCGCGGCCGCGGCGGGATTCTTGATCTGCGCGGCGCTGCT
>JBAZVY010000070.1:4421-9791 GCA_041660645.1 Elusimicrobiota bacterium
GTGCTCGCGGCCATCCACCAGCCGCAGGGGCGCGGGGCATGAGGCGGGGCATTCTGCTGGCCGCGGCCCTGGCCGCGGCCTGCTCTCCGGCGCAGCCGCGGCGCGCGTTTACGGTGGGCCTGGCCGGACCCGTTGCGGCCCGGGTCGAAGCGGAAGCCCGGCGCCTGGGGTTGGAATTGACGGACCAACCGCCTCCCGGCACCGTGGTGGAGACGGCGGCGTCGGCCGGCAAGTCGGCGGCCGCGGAGGCCACGGCAGACTGGGACAGGCTGCGCTTCTTGGCCGCATCCGCGGCGGTCCGGGGCGCTGGCGGCGCGTTCTTCCGTCTGGCTAGGACGCCCGAGGGCCACGATATCCTTGAATATCCGGAGGAGTTCCAGGCCGTGCTCCGGGCCGCCCGCGAGCTGGCGGCCATGAAACCCGTACTCGAGGGCGGGCGGGCCATCCCGGCGCCGATGGCGCTTCCGGCCGGCGTGGAGGCTCGCGCCTGGGCCTATCAGGGGCGGCGTTATGTCCTGCTCGTAAACCCTGCGGGGGCTCCCGCGCCTCTGGAGCCCGCGGGCTTGGCGCCGTGGCGCGCCTTGTTCGAGGTCCGGTCGGCCCCGGCCGAGACCTTGGCCGCGTGCGGGACGCGGGTCTGCCTGCCCGCCCAGGGCGTGCTGTGGCTGGAAGGCCGTCTGCTTCCGGAGCTCTTATGATCAAGCGGCTAGCGATCGCAGCCCTGGGCGTCCTGTTGGGGGCGGCGCCCGCGCGCGCGGCGGAAGGCGGCCGGGACATCCACCGCGGCATCTATGGCCTGACGGCCGGGGGAGACTTTTACGCGAATCTCGCGGCCGCGAAGGCGGGCGGATTCGACCTCGTGGTCGTCAACCCCTACCAGGAGCACCTGGATGCGGTGGCCGGGGCCGGCATGCAGGCCATCGTGGCTTTCTGGCTGAGCCCGGAGGACGCCGCCACGCCTGAGAAGTGGGCCGCTTTCCAGGCCCGGATCCGGAGCGGGGTAGCCCGGTTCCAGGGCCATCGCGCGGTCTTTGCCTGGTACATCGCAGACGAGCCGGATGGGGAAGGCATCCCGGTGGATAATATCCGCCAGATCACGTCGCTGGCGAGGTCCCTAGATCCCAAGACGCCGCTCTTGGCCGTGTTCAATTCGCCCCGGAGATGGGCGGAGTATTTCCCTTATTTCGACATCCTCTGCGTCGACCCCTACCTGCGCCGGCGGCGGATATTGGGCGGCTACGAGACCACCGAGGTGGTGACGCGCTGGCTGCGGGCCGCGCGGCAGGATCTGGCCCGGCTAGGCCTGAAAAAACCGCTGTGGGCGGTGCTGGGCGCGTTCGACAGCCGGCCGAAAGCCGTCGGCCAGGCTCCCGGCTACAAGAAGCCGACCCCGGATGAGTTCCGGGACATGGTCGGACGGGCGCGGCAGGAAGGCGTGGATGGCATCCTGGTGTATACCTTTGCGTTCAAGGAGAGCACCCGGACCTATTCTTGGAGACTGACGCAGGACGATCCCAAGCTTTGGGAATCCGTGCAGCGGGACTTGCGCGGACCGCGGGGGCGCGCCCCATGAGCCAGGCGGTATCGCTCAAGAAGAATTTCGCGGTGACCTTGCTGGGCAACTTCGCCTATGGCGGCGCCCAATGGGCGATGATCGTGGTCATCGCCAAACTCGGGACCCCGGAGATGATGGGCCGTTTCGTATTGGCCATGGCGGTGACGGCGCCGGTGGTCATGTTCTCCAATCTCAGCCTGCGCGCGGTCCTGGCTACGGATGCCCAGGAAAAATATGCGTTCGGAGACTATCTCGCTCTGCGGCTGCTCATGCTGTCCGGCGCGGTGTTGCTCATCGTGGTCATGGCGCTGTTCTCCGGCTATGACCGCGAATTGGCGTGGGTGGTGGTGTTGGTGGGGCTGGCGAAAGCCTTCGAGGCGGTCAGCGACCTGTTCTTCGGGCTCATGCAGCATCATGAGAAGATGTCGCGCATCTCCATGTCGCTCGTGGTCAAGGGCGCGCTTTCTCTGGGGCTGTTCGCGCTGGGCCTCTATGCTACCCGCAGCCTGTTGTGGGGCTGCGTCTGCCTGCTGGCCGCGTGGATGTCGTCTCTCTTGGCCTATGACCTGTGGAACGCGCGCCGGAGTTTCGACCCCGGCGTGCCCCGTCCGTCTTTCCTTCCGCGCTGGTCGTGGCCGCATGCCCGGGCCCTTTTCCTGACCGCGCTGCCGTTGGGGCTTGCGGCCTTGCTCGATACCTTGGTGGTCAATATCCCGCGGTATTTCGTGGGCGGCCTGCTGGGCGAGCGCGGCCTGGGTTTTTTCGCCGCGATGGCCTATGTGCCCATCGTGGGCGCCCGCGTGGTCAATGCGCTGGGCGCTTCCGCGGTCCCCCGCTTGGCCCGATATTATCAGCGCGGCGAACCCGCGCACTATCGGAACCTGTTGTTGAAGATGCTGGGCGTGGGCTTGGCTATCGGCATCGGCGGCCTGCTGGTAGTGCTGGTCGGAGGCAAGGAGATTCTGACTTTGATCTATAAGCCCGAGTACGCGGAACGGGTCGGCGCCTTCATCTGGATAATGATCGCCGCCGGCATCGGATATGTGGCTATGTTCTTTGGATGCGGGCTGACCGCGGCGCAGAAGTTCTTCATCCAGCCTATAGTGCTGGCTTCGGCCTCCGCGGTCCTGGCGGGAGCCTGCGCTGTTTTCATACCGCGCTACGGCATCACCGGCGCGGCCATGGCCATGGCCGCGGGCGCGCTGGCCCAGGCCGTGGGCAACGCCTACTTCGCCTGGCGGGCCCTGGAAGCGATAACGGCGAGGGCCAAGACATGAGGACCTGGATATACTCGGTCTTGTTGGTCCTGTATGTGTTGGCCGGCCGGTGGAACGTGGAGCGGTTGTTCGGGCGGGAATATGTGGATCTGGATTATCTGCCCCTGGAGGCGGCGTCGTTCTCGCCTTATGAGATCCGGTTGCTGCTGGTAGTGGCGCTGGCCTTAGCCGCGCTGCTCGACCGCAGACATCGGTCCACATCCGGTCCTGGTTACGGAGGGGGGGTATTCATCTTCGTGCTATCCGCGTTCTTCCTATACCTTCTGGCCGGCATATGCTGGGCTCCGGTATCTTCGTTCGCCCTGCTCAAGGCCAGAGAGATGATCATGGTGATCATCCCATCGGCCGTCATGTACCATGTCGTGACCAGCCCCCAGGGACCGGCCGTGCGCGACCGTTTCTGGATATGCCTAGCGGCCCTGACCGGTTTCCTGGCTTTGATCGCTTTAGGCAAGGCCGCTTATTACGGGCCGGAAAGGCTCGCTATACTGGGCGGCGGCCCCAACGTATTCGGCCGGATGATGGGCCTGCTCTGTATAGGCAGTCTGTTCTTCTGGAGACGGAATGGGAACTGGCTATACGTAGCGAGCAGCGGCATATCCATCATCCTGATCATACTCAGTGGTTCGCGCGGCGGCCTGGTCGCCATCGCTGCGGCCGTGTTGACCTTCTTCGTGGTCGAGCGCATCAAGATGCTGCGGCTGGCCGGGATCGTATTGGGCGCTTGCGTGGTCATGGGCTTGGTATTCTCCTTTACCGAAGTCGGGAGCAAGGCCGTGCAAGTCTATGAAAAGCGGGTGAATCAGCTCCTCTTGAAGAAGCGTTATACCGCCGGCCGCACCGAACTTTATAAGCGGGCTTGGAATCTCGGCCGGGAGAATCCGGTGGTGGGCGCGGGCCTGGCTTCTTTCCGCGGATTGCGTTATGGAGTGTACCCGCATAACATTTTCCTGGAGGTATTCTGCGAGGCCGGCGTGGTCGGCATATTGCTCTTGCTGGCGGTATTCTGGCGCTTCGGGCTGATCTATCGGGCCAGGCGTAAGAACGCGGACGGGGCGACCATGGCCGCGTTCGTCCTGATATTGGCCAGCAGTCAGTTCAGCGGCGATTTTTACGACAGCCGGGCGCTTTATCTTTTCATGCTCATGGCCTTGGTCCCAAAAGAGCCGGCGCGGAGCCCGGCGCCGATATGAGGCTGGCCGCTCTGATGTATCACGATATCGAGGCGGCCAAGACCCGCAACCGCTATGCTTTTACGCTCGATGAATTCCGGGCGCACTTGGCCGCCCTGCGGAGCGCCGGCTTGGGCGCGCCCGCGGTCTGGGACGCGGCCGGCTCGGAGCGGGACGGCTTCGCGCTGACTTTCGACGACGGCTGTCCGGGCTGGCGGGACGCGGCTCAGGCCTTGGAAAGCATGGGCTGGCGGGCCTTTTTCTTCGTCACTACGGGCGCGATCGGCCGGGCTGGAGGCATCGATCAGGCGGATATCCGCCGGCTGGCGGCCGCGGGCCACGTCGTGGGCTCGCATTCCGTGGACCATCCGGACCGGCTGGCCGGCCGGGAGCTGGATTTCATCGAAGACCAGTGGGTCCGGAGCAAGGCCGCGTTGGAGGACATCCTGGGGCGGGAAGTGTCGGCCGCCTCGGTCCCGGGCGGCGCCTATGGCCGTAAGGTCGGTCTGGCCGCAGCGGCCGCCGGCATACGGCACCTGTTCACTTCCGAACCCGTCCTGACCAGTTGGAACGCGGGCCCCTGCCAGGTTTTGGGCCGATTCACTCTTACCAACGGCATGAGCGCCGAGGCCGCGGCCGGGCTGGCGCGCGGCGCGGCGGCGCAGTGCTGGCCGCAGTATCTGGCTTGGAATCTGAAGAAAGTCCTCAAGGCGACCCTTAACCGGCCGTACCGGACTTTGCGCAAGCGCTGGTATGCGGGCACATCTTGAGCAGGCGCGAGCCGGGATTGCTAAGATAAGAGCGGCATAATCCGATGCACATATTATATCTGGTCCAATATTTCACGCCTCCGGACGGCATCGGCGGAAGCCGGGCCTTTGGCATCGCTCGCGCCATGTTGCGGGCCGGACACCGGGTGACCATGATCACCAGCAGCGCCTCTTTCCCGGACCGCTATGAGTTCGATCGGCCCGTCACCGAGATGCGGTTGGAAGGGATCGACCTGAGGATCATCGACGTGCAGTATTCGAATCTCATGTCTTATCCCCAGCGCATCAAGGCCTTCTTCGCGTTCGCGTTGCGGGCGGTCCGGGAGATGACCCGCGTGGCGGACGTGGATGTGATATTCGCCACGAGCACCCCGCTGACTACGGCGATTCCAGCCATCCTGGCCAGATGCTGGCACCGCAAGCCCATGGTATTCGAAGTCCGTGACCTATGGCCGGAAGTGCCCATCGCTATGGGCGCCTTGCGCAATCCGGCGCTGAAATGGGCGGCGCGCTGGCTGGAGCGGCGGGCTTATAGCAATGCCGCGCATGTCATCGCGCTCTCTCCGGGCATGAAGGACGGCATAGTTCGGTCCGGC
>JBAZVY010000070.1:9801-10800 GCA_041660645.1 Elusimicrobiota bacterium
CGGGTCACGGTCATCTCCAACAGCTCGGATGTCGATGCATTCCGGGTCCCGGCATCCGAAGGCAAGAATTTCCTAGATGAGCATCCCTACTTGAAGGGGTCGGCCTTGGTGACCTATGCCGGGACCCTGGGGAAAGTCAACGGCGTGGGTTATCTGGTGGATATAGCTGCAGATATGCTGAAGTCTGACCCTTCCGTGCGGTTCTTTATCGCGGGTTTGGGCCAAGAGTGGGAATGCGTACGGGAGAGGGCCCGGGCGGCCGGAGTCTGGGAACGCAATCTTTGGATGTCGCGCGCGCTGCCCAAGCGGCAGATGCCGGGGCTGTTGTCGGCCAGTACGGTCTCAGTGTCCACGGTCATAGACGTGCCGGAGCTGTGGAATAATTCCGCGAACAAGTTTTTTGAGGCTCTGGCTGCCGGGCGGCCGATGCTGGTCAATCATCAGGGTTGGCTGGCCGAACTCATCCAGAAGACCGGCGCGGGCCTGGTCGTGCCGTCGGGCGATCCGGCGGCTGCGGCCGGTCTGCTGCGCGGATTCTTGGCGGATAAAGAGCGGATGGCGCGGGCCCGCGACGCGGCCGCGCATTTGGCGGACCATGATTTCAACCGAGAGCGGCTGTTCTCCCAGCTCGTGGGCATACTCGAGAGCGCGGGGAGGGCATAGTGTATAGCCGTTTCGGCAAGCGGTCCCTGGACGTGGTTTTGAGCCTGTTCGCGCTGCTGCTGATGGGCCCGGTGATGGTTCTGACCGCCTTCGCGGTACTGCTGAGCTCCGGACCGCCGGTGCTGTTCCGACAGGACCGGCCCGGACGCGGCGGCCGGCCTTTTACGATATTCAAGTTCCGGACCATGACGGATGGCCGGATAACCCCTGTCGGCGCCTGGCTGCGGCGCATGAGTTTGGACGAACTGCCTCAGCTTTTGAACGTCCTCCATGGCGACATGAGCCTAGTGGGCCCCCGGCCTCTGCGCATGGATTACCTGTCTCGCTATAACGCGC
>JBAZVY010000071.1:0-10456 GCA_041660645.1 Elusimicrobiota bacterium
AACAAGCGGGCATAGCCTTGGGCCGCGAGGTCCGGGTCAAGGACGTGGAACTGGGCATGATCAAGGGCGTGGTCTTGGAGGGTTTGGAGGTATCGGAGAAACCGGATTTCAAGGCGGGTACGTTCGCGGGCGTGGAGCGGTTCAGATTTCGGGTGCAGTGGCTGCCCTTGCTGCGTAAGAAGGTGGTGGTAGACGAGATATCCGTGTCCGGGCCCAGCCTGCGCGTGGTCCAGGTCAAATCCGGCGTGTTCAATTTTTCAGACCTGGTGCCGGCTCCCGCCGGAGCCCCGGCGGCCCCGGTCCAGCCGGGGTCCGCGGTCCGTCTGCCTTTCGATTTGCAGATGCGTAAAGTGGCCCTGACCGGGGGCAGTGTGGAATACGCGGACGCGGTCTCGGGCGCGAAGTGGCGCGTGTCCGGACTGCGGGCGGTGCTCAAGGACGTGAGCCTGATCCGGCCTTTCGGCGTGGAAGCCGGGTTGGACGCCGAACAGCTGGCTCCGGGACGGCTCCGGGCCAATATGAGCTTGGACCTGAAGCTCGATCTGGGCGGCATGGCTTCGGGTCTGATCGCGGCGGACATCAAGAAATTGGCCGCGGAGGTGTCCGGATTGAGCCTGACCCTGGCCGGTCCGGTGCGTCTGGACCCGCGGCGCCTGGAGGCTGCGGAGCTCAAGGGCAAGCTGGGCAGCGGGACCCTTAGGATCAAAGCTTCGGTCTTGGAGTATTCCACCGCTCCGGATCTGCGCCTGGAGGCGGAGCTCAGCACGTTCGATGCCGCCCAGTTCCTGGCCGCAGCCGGGGCCGCGGGCTCGGCGCAGCCGGCAGCGGGCGCGCCGGCTAAAGCCGGAGTCCTGAAGCCGAAGACCGCCGCCGCGGCCGCCGGACCGGCGTTAAAGACCAGCGGCAAGCTGACCGTGGGCGATATCCGCTATCACACTTTCAAGGCGGAGGCCCTAAAAGCGTCTTGGGATCTGCGCGGCATCACGCCCGACCTGCGCGGCTTGGCCGGCTGGGCCAAGGTCGAGACCGGCGGCGGCAGTCTGGATCCGGAAGGCGGCAGCGGCGATTCCCGACTGATGAAGGCCCTATTGATCCCTTTGTCCGTGCTCAAGAAGATAGGCGGTCTGGGTGGGCCGCTCAAGATATTGCCTTCCTTTGATAAGATCGTTTTCACCGATATCAAGGGCGATTACGTGTTTGACCAGGGCATCATGACTTTTCAGGAGTTCTATATGAACAGCCCGGCGGCGCATGTGCGCACCGAGGGCCGGATCGATTTGCCCAGGCAGGGTTTGGCCTTGGTGGTGACGGTGGCTTTGGCCAAACTGGCGCCGGTCCTGGTAGATGTGGGCGGCACATTCGGAGAACCCCAGACCCAGCTCCGGCTCAGCCCGGCCGCGGCCGAATCCATGAAAAAACTGGCCCAGCCCGCGGCCGACCTGTTGCGGGGGCTGTTCAAGAAGAAATAGCCGGGCGCGCGGGGTGTGACCGATACGGCCTTGACTGGGGCCGTCCAATATCGTCGAATCTCTATGCGCACGATGCGGGGAGCGAGGGCGGAGAATGGCTGGGGCAGTCAAGTCCAAGGTGTTGATCATAGACGACAACCTGTGTTATGGCCGTATGTTGTGCCGGACTTTGCAGTTTCGCGATCTGGACGCGGTCCATGTCGCCACGGGAGTCCAAGGCCTCGCCCGAGCCAAGTCGTCGCATCCCGACTTGATCCTTTTGGATATACATCTTCCGGATACGGACGGCATACAGCTTTATCGGTCCTTGCGCCAGGAGCACGAGACCCGCAATATACCGATCATACTCATGACCGGCGTAGGCGTGATAGACAGCCTGCTGGACACGGCCGTGGGCGCGCTTAAGTCCGACCCGGTCTATCGCAAGGTGGAAGGCATGCCCGTGCTGCTGGCCCGCATCGCCAAGACGTTGAATCCGGCGCAACCTTCGGACGCTGAAGCCGGCGCTCCTCCCGGCTATGCGGTCCGGGTGCTGAGCCGGGGGCCGTTGACCGTGGACCTGGTCTCCAGGCGGGTGTGCATCCAGGATAAGGTCCTGCCGGCGCTCCCGATCCGGCGTTTCGACCTGCTCTGCGCTTTGCTCCGGCATAAGGGCGCGGTCAGCCGCGAGGAGCTGCTTATGGACGTATGGGGAGATCATCATGACCCCAAAGTGGTGGATATGACCATATCCCGGCTCCGGCACGACCTGCGCTGCGCGCGCGCCGTGAGCATCGAGACCACGCGGCATGGGTATGAGCTGGTCGTGACCGCCGCCGCGTAATCCGGGATGCCGGCGGATCTTCCTCATTTTTTGTGGTAACAAGTTGTTACCCAGGGTAACTCTCCGTGGTGGCTATACGGGCAGGCTTGTTTTAAAATGAATCATAAGGCTTGGGTCCGCTAGCCGATTTCATCAGCCGCGGCGCGGACCGATGGACTGCAAAGATTTCTTCGTGGAGATCATCCCAAGCGGTGGTCTAAGGATGAATAAAAGGTACATGATCGGATAAGACGGAAGCAGCCGCACCAGCCGTATCGCAGCAAGCAGTAGACCAGTAGTCGGCAGATTGAGGCCTGTTCGGACGTTGGCGGACGGTCCTGGTCCGTGTGCAGCGTTGTCGTGGCAAGCGCAATGACGTGGGGGGAATGCTCGCTTCTCGCGCCTGGCACCGGGCTCAGTGTCCGTCCGTCAATGCCTGTGCAGGCCTTTTTGATCGAAATCGATTGCCAAAGGCTCCCGCCTTTTCCATAATACACCTAGTTATGGCGCGCAAAACGATAGGCGTCTTTTTGGCGGTCGGGCTGGGGCTGGCCGGTCTGGCCTGGCCGGCCGCTGCCGCGCGCATGGATTTTGACCAGGCGGGCTCAGGCCTGGATCAGGTCTTGAGCTTGCTTTGGGAAGACGCGGCCGCCCCCGGGTTTGCGGCCGCGGTGCCGGGCGCGCCCGTGCCGCCTATCGTGGTCACGGTCAGCGGCATGAAGATGGGTGAGATCGGCTACGGCTTGGAACTCAAGCATATATTGAAGCTCTGGCGTTGGCTGTTCCCGGGCCAGCCGCCGGATGAGGCCCTGATCCGCAAGCGCTTGGCCGAGCTTAAGGTGAAGGAACGCCGATTCGCCCAGCAGAGCCAGAAGCCGGATAATTATCTCGAGCTCGGGGTGGCTGCGGCCGTAAAGCGCAGCGGCTTGGAAGCGGCCGTGGTGAATTTTCCCTGGTCCCGCGACCCCAAGGATTCGGAGGAGGCCATAGCGGATTTTCAGAAGCGGCTGCTGGCCTTGCGCGATGGCGCCGCGACCCAGGGCCGGCCTTTGTTCATAGTGGCGCATAGCTGGGGCACCATCCTCATCCATGACGCCCTGCATGGGTTGGAGCGGCGGGGCGAGGCGGTGCCGGTCCAGCGCCTGGTGACCATGGGTTCGCCCTTGGTGCCGCATAAGCTTTTGGTATGGATGTTTCGGGATATATGCAATATCAGCGAACACCTGCAGGGCAGCGTGAGCAAGCCCCGGAACGTGCGCTATTGGACCAATCTCTGGTCGGATTGGGACATTTACTCCAACGCCGTGGCCGCGGCGGACCGCAACCTGCGCGTGGACTCCGCCTCCCTGCCTTATGAGGCGCGGCTCAACGCTATGCTGGTGGATCCGGGTACCGACCACAAATCCGTGCGCCGCGACTTGGGGGTCCTTACGGATTCCTTGAACTGGCATGAGTCTTATTGGCGCGGCCTGCGCGCTACGCTCCGGACGCTGGGCGTCAGCGTGGACTGGAATATCATGCAGGAGAATCTGGATGCCGTTCTGCCGCTTTCGTCACCGCAAGCCGCGCGATAGAGGCCAACTCCCATGTTAGAAAAGATGCTCGCGATATACAGACCGGCCGCGCATGTGCCGCCTCTGCCCAAGGCGGAAGTGGACCGCAGCTACCGGCGTTATCGCTGGCAGATGATGGCTGCCGCGTTTTGGGGCTATGCCGGCTTCTACATCGTGCGCAGCAACTTTTCCCTGGCCAAACCTTATCTGATCAAGGAGATGCACTTGACCACGGGCGACGTGGGCCTTATCGCCACCGCCCTGTCGCTGGCTTACGGCATCAGCAAGTTCGTGATGGGCAGCGTATCGGACCGTTCCAATCCCCGCTATTTTATGGCCACGGGGCTCATCCTGTCCGGGGCCGTGAACATCCTGTTCGGCGGGCTGGCCTCGGTCTGGGCCATGGCTTTCTGGTGGTTCATCAACGGCTGGTGTCAGGGCATGGGTTGGGCGCCTTGTGCGCGTACCCTGACCCACTGGTTCTCGGATCGGGAGCGCGGCACTAAGTTCGCGCTCTGGAACGTGGCCCATAACGTGGGCGGCGGCATAGTGGGGCCGGTGGTGTCTTTCGCCTTGGCCATGATCGGGATATGGACATGCACTTTCTATGTGCCGGGCATAATCGCCGTGGGCGTGGGCCTGCTCCTCCTGGTCTTCATGCGCGATACGCCCCAATCCGTGGGCCTGCCGTCCATCGAGGAGTTCAAGAACGATTATCCAGACACCGGAGTGGCCGACCGGGAGCGGGAACTCACCACCAAGGAGATCCTGTTCCAGTTCGTGTTCAGCAGCCGCATGCTTTGGATATTGGCCTTGGCCAACGTCTTCGTGTACGTGGTCCGCTACGGGGTGCTGAATTGGGCGCCCACCTATCTGACCGCGGTGAAAGGCAGTTCCCATGATATCGCGCGCTGGCAGTTCTTCGTGTACGAGTACGCGGGCATCCCCGGCACCTTGCTGGCGGGCTGGCTCAGCGACCGTTTCTTCCACGGCCGGCGCGGCCCGGTGTCGGTCATGTATATGCTGGGGGTGACCGCGGCGGTGCTGGTGTACTGGAAGAACCCGGCCGGCCATGCCTGGGTGGACGCGGCCGCCTTGTCGGTCATCGGATTCTTGATATATGGTCCGGTCATGCTCATCGGCGTGGCCGCGGTGGACTGCGTGCCCAAGAAGGCCGCGGGCACGGCCGCGGGATTTACGGGGTTGTTCGGCTATGTGGGCGGCGCCACCATAGCGGAGCTGGGCATAGGCAAGGTAGTGCAGTATTTCGGCTGGACCGGCGGCTTCGGCATAATCCTGGGCTCTTGCGCCCTGGCCTGCATGTTCTTGGTCCTGACCTGGCGCATGCATGATCGGGGCGAGGCGGCCGCGGCCGCCGCGATCCCCGTCGGATTGCAGCCGGAGCCGGCCGCCGAAGCCTGAGCCCGGGACGCGCGGATCAGCGCGGCGAGTGCAGGGTGATCAGCACGATCTCGCTGCGCGTGAACAAGCGCATGGGCGGGCCCCATTGCCCGGTCCCGGACGTTACATAGAGCGTAGTCCGGCCCAACCGGTATAGGCCGTGGAAGTATTTGTGCACGGCGCGTACGGCCAGGGTGAAGGGGAATATCTGGCCTGCGTGGGTGTGTCCGCTCAACACCAGGCCCACTCCGTGCGCCGCGGCCGCGTCGCCTATGCCGGGCTGATGGGACAGGACCAGGGAGGGGCGGTCCGGGTCCAAGCGGCCCAGGACTTCATCGATGGCCGCCCGGCCGACTCGGCCGGCTTGCAGGTCGTCGAAGCCCGCGATCTGCAGCCCTTCGGGCAGTACCGCGACCTCGTTGCGCAGCAGCCGGGCGCCGCAAGACGCGTAGCAGTCCGCGGCCGCGGCTATGCCGTGATAGAACTCGTGGTTGCCCAGGACTCCGAATTTGCCGGCGCGGGCTTTCAGGCTGCGTCCGATCGCCGCGGCTTGGGCCGCGTCTAGACGGCCGGGGTCGAGCAGGTCGCCGGTCAGCACGATAAGGTCCGGGTCCAGGGCATTGACCTGCCCGGCGATGCGCGCGAAGCGGGCCAAGGGCACGGTCACGCCCAGGTGCAGGTCGCTGAGTTGTACGATCTTGAAGCCTTCCAAGGTCCGGGGCAGACGGTCTAGGTCCAGATCCAGGCGCGTCACCCGGGGCGGGTGCGCCGCGTTGCCGAGAGCCAGCAAGCTCAGCCCAGCCGCTCCCGCCAGCAATATGGCGGGCCCCACTCGGGACCCGGGCGCGGCCCCCCGGAGCCGCGCGGCCAGGGCGAGCAGATCGCCCGACACCGCGCAGGTTAGCCAGATCAGGGACAGCCCCAGCCATATATAGGATAGATAGGCGAACCATCCGGGCAAAGGGCTGTGGCTGTTGCGCAGCCAGTACATGGATAAGGGGAAAGACACGGCGATCAGCACTACGACGGCGCCCAGCAGGGGGCGGCTTAAGGGCAGGCCGGGGAAATTGCGGAGCAGCCACCAGGCCAGATAGGATTGCATGCACAGATAGATGAGTATTACCGAAGAAACGAACAGGTATGCGTGGGCCACGGGCCAATGATATCATAGATATCCCGCCATGAAAGACCTTACCGACGGCGATGAGGTCCGAGGGCGAGCCCCCGGCCGTCACCTGAACGGCGGGAAGACTCCGCTCAGTTCCAGGATCGGAGCGTCGGATATCCGGCCGGCTAGCGCGGACTCCACTTTTTTAAAGTTCTGCATGGCCATGCCGCCGGTTTGGTCCGTATACCAGATGAAAGCGCTGCGGCCGCCCCGGCTGCGCAAACGCAAGCCTCGGGCTTCGGAAGAGGCCAATATGGAAGCTTGGCCGGCTGCCAGCATGCCGCGCCGGCCGCCCAGCAGGGACAATAGCCGCATCCCGCGTATGAGCCAGTGCGGGGGCCGGAATGCGGCGCGACGGACTTCGGCCAGGTCTGAAAGCGTGAAATCAGCGGCTCCCCATAGGCTGTGGATGCGCAGGCCGCGGTCCGCGATCTGGACCTGGAACGATCCCCAGACCGCGCCCCAATAAAGGGCGAGCAGGCCTAAGGATGAGACCGCCCAGAATACCAGGGAGAAGAGCAGATATTCCGTGGCCGCTTGTTGGGCGCTGCCTACTATGAGCAGGGGCAGGCTGAAGAAGGGCAGGAATAAGAGCAAAGACGCGGCTAGGTCTATGCCGACCACGCGCCAGCGCACGGGCGCGGATACTTCCGGGGTGCGCCGCGGCCAGGGCAAGAGTCCGTAGATCAGCCAGGTCAACAGAGCCAGCCCGGCCGCGAAACGGCGCAGGGGATAGGCGAAGGCCGTGGGCGTGCCCCAGAATCCGCTGCCTAGTGCGGCGGCTCTTAGGCGCGGCCGATAATAGGCTTGCAGATAGCGCGGGGCAGTTCCCGGCAGCGCGAGGTAATAGGCCGCTGGTTCGGAGAACCGGCTTGCGATCTCGGACAGGGGCGGCTCTTGAGCCCAGAAATGCAGGCGGGTGAAGCGCCGCCGGCGCAGTTCTGGGGCCGGGACGCGATGGGTCCAGCCCTTCGGGACTTTGCCCGCGGCCAAGGCGGCCTCGACCTGGTCGAACCAGGCCTGCCAGGGGGGCCCGGCTACCGGGATGACGCGTCCTTTTGTGCGCCAGGCTATGAATTGCTGGGCGGAGAGTTCGCATTCCGCCCGGCCGTCCGGGGTCGGACGGTAGGAATCCTTCTGTTGGGCGGCAAAGTCTACGCGCCCGAGCTCCAGGAAAGGCCGGCTCGGGGTCATGGCCGCCAACCAAGCCGAGGCGGCCAGGCCGGCGGCTAGGCTCACGCGGCGAAGTATCTCCCAGGGCATGGTAGGGATTATACCCAACTCCCAAGCTTGTGGTATCATGAGCAGGCAGGGAGGCGATCATGAAGATGGCGATATTCTTGATATTGGTTTTGGCCGGGGGCGGTCTGCTCTATGTCTGGCTGAGCCGGCAGTCCACTCCGGATAGGATCCAGCAGGACCCGATGGTGAAGTACACTAACAGCCTGCAGTCGGACGTGCGCAAGGCGCAAGAGGCCCAGGCCCAGGCGAATGAGGCGGTGCGCCAGATGCAGGGCCGCCAAGACACGTTCCGAGAGGAAGAGTCCAAGTAGTCGGGGCTTAGTCCAGGGAGCGCCAAAGGTACCAGCTGGCGACCGTGCGATAGGGAGCCCAGCGCAAGCCGTGGCGTTCCACGGCCGCGGGCGAGGGTTGGCCGCGTTTGCGGTAGAGCCGCCCGAAGGCGCTGCGTATGGCGAAGTCTCCGGAAGGCAGGACATCCGGCCGGCCTAGGGTGAAGATGAGCAGCATGTGCACGGTCCAAACGCCTATGCCGCGGACCTCGGTCAGGCGGGATATGAGTTCTTGGTCCGACATGCGTTCGGCTTGAGCGCGGGCGGGGACGATCCCGGCCAGAGTCTTTGCCGCCAGGTCGCGCAGGGCCGCGAGTTTGTTGCGGGATAGCCCGGCTTTGCGCAGAGCGGATGGCGGCAGGGATAGGAGCCGGCGCGGGGAAGCTTTTTTCGAGGGGAAAAGATCCAAGACCCGGCCCAGTATGGTGGCCGCGGCGCGCCCGTTGAGCTGTTGGTATACGATGGAGCTCAGCAGGGCGTCGAAAGTCTCTGTCGGTTCCGGGAGCAGGCGGCAGGGTCCGACTTTATCCATGAGCCGGGCCAGGACCGGGTCCGCGGCCCGGAGCCGGCGCGCGGCGGTGCGGGCATAAGGCAGGGCTATTGGGTTGATCATGGCCGGACCTATCTATTATATATTGGATATGCGGACGATAGGCCGCTGAGTTTGGGGCGAAGCCTATTCTGGATAGCCGCGTCTTGGCCGCGGCAGCTAGGATGTGCCGGCCCGGCCTTAGGCGCTTTATAGCCGGCGCAGGTTTAGTGTGGTATCATAACTAAGCGCAGGGGCTGGGCCCCTGGGAGGAACGATATGAAGATAAAAGGCAGCCAGACCGAGAAGAATCTCATAACCGCTTTCGCGGGAGAATCCCAAGCCCGCAACCGTTATACCTATGCCGCGGGCCAGGCGCGCAAAGAGGCCCTCATGCAGATCTCCTGGGTGTTCGAGGAGACGGCGGAGCAGGAGAAGGAGCATGCGAAGAGATTTTTCAGCTTCTTGGAAGGCGGCGAGGCCCAGGTCCAGGCCATGTTTCCAGCCGGGGTCATAGGCAGCACGGCCCAGAATCTTAAGGCCGCGGCGGACGGCGAGGCTTATGAGTGGGGGCATATGTATCCGGATTTCGCCAAGACCGCGCGGGCTGAGGGTTTTGAAGCCGTGGCCAAACAATTCGAATTCATAGCCGTGGCGGAGAAGCAGCATGAGCGCCGTTACCGCGCCTTGCTCGCCAATGTGGAGAACGGGCTGGTCTTCAAGAAGAAGAAGACTGTGACCTGGCGCTGCCGCAACTGCGGTTATGTGCATGAAGGCGAGTCCGCGCTGGCGGCTTGCCCGGCCTGCGCCCATCCCCAGGCCTATTTCGAGGTCTTGGCCGAGAACTGGTAGGCGTGCTGCACGTAGGCCAGCCCGGTTTCGAGACTTTCCTGGCCAAGGAAGCTGCGCCCTGCCGGGAGAAGGGGCCGGGCTGGGTGTGGGCGGATGGCGCCGCCATCGACCTGTGTTTCGCGCATATGTCCCTGGTCGAATCGGTGGAGATCAAGGCCGGCGCGGTCAATGCTTTGGCCGGAGCGGTGGCGGACTATTTCCTGGAAACCAGCCGCACGGAGCGTTATGAGGCGGTCTGGCCGCTTTGCTTCGAATCGGCCGGCGGGGAAGGCCTGAACCAGCGTTGCCGCGGGGTGGAGGCGGCGTTCCGGGATAAGGCCAGCCGCATGGCCCGGGTCATGCGCTTGGCGCAGAGGGGCCGGCCGGCTTTGGGCCCGGCGCGCGGTTTGTTCGGGTATCTCGCGGATTTCAACCGGCTCTTCGTATCGCGTCAGGCCTGGGGCGGCGGCCAGCGGCGCATGGCGGATGACGCCCAGGCGCCGTCGCGCTCTTTTTTAAAGGTGGAAGAGGCTTATGGGGTGCTGCGCGAGGCTCCGGAGCCGGGCCAGACCGTGGTGGACCTGGGCGCGGCGCCCGGAGGCTGGAGCTATAGCGCGGCCCGGCGCGGGGCCCGGGTGATCGCCGTGGACAACGGACCGCTCAAGGGCGGCGCGGCCGCCAACCCGTCCATAACGGCCCGGGCGGAGGATGCCTTCAAGTTCGCGCCTTCGGGGACCGTGGATTGGCTGTTCTGCGATCTCTTGGAGGATCCGTACCGGGTCCTGGAGCTTCTGCGGCGCTGGGTGGAAGCGGGCTGGTGCCGCAGATTCGTGGTAAATCTAAAGTTCGGCCGGCACGACCCCTTGCCTTTGCTGGGCCAGGCGCGTTCCGCCGCCGGCGGCATCGCGCCGCGGTGTTCCGTGTTCCGGGCTCGGCATCTGTATCACGACCGCGAGGAATTCACGCTCGTGGGCATGGTCCAGGGGAGATGAGGGGATGAATTGGTTTTTCTTCGAGTTTTCGCCCGCGCATCCCTATGGGGCCTCCGCGCTGAAGTTCTTGGTCCTGGGCACGTTGGGTGAGTGGCTGGGCGGGGTCATACGCGCGCACGGCGGGTTAAAGCCGTTCCCCT
>JBAZVY010000072.1:0-10271 GCA_041660645.1 Elusimicrobiota bacterium
GGTTTGGCCCATCCCGAGCAGGCGGTCGGCGATGATAAGTGGTTCAGCCCCATCTATGCCACGTCCTTGGGCCTGCTGACTTTCGCCAATTCCTCGCGCTGGGGAACGGGCGTGTCGCGTCTGACCCAGCGCAAGAAGCCGGTGTGGATGCGGCGCATGAGTTCCATGTTCGAGGATCTGTTTTGAAGATCCAGATTACCGAGGACCTCAAGGAGACCCGCGCCGTCATCAAGGTGGTGGGCGTGGGCGGCGCCGGCGGCAACGCGGTCAACCGCATGGTGGAAGCCGGGCTGCGGGGCGTGGAGCTCATCGCGGCCAATTCCGACGCCCAGGACCTGCGCCGCAGCTTGGCCGAAGTCCGCATCCAACTGGGCGAGACCATCACCAAGGGCCTGGGCGTGGGCGGCGATCCGGTCAAGGGCCGCACCGCGGCCGAGGAATCCCAGCAGCATCTTGATGAAGTGGTTTCCGGCGCGGACATGGTGTTCGTGACCGCGGGCATGGGCGGCGGCACCGGCACCGGGGGCGCTCCGGTCGTGGCCGGACTGGCCAAGGCCGCCGGCGCCTTGACCATAGGCGTGGTCTCCCGGCCCTTCGGGTCCGAGGGCCTGTTGCGCGCCAATCTGGCCGAGGCCGGCATCCAGGAGATGCGCAAGAGCGTGGATACGCTTTTGGTCATTCCCAACGACCGCATACTCGATATCGTAGAGGACGACACCCCGGCGCATGAGGCTTTCCGGCTGGCCGACGACGTGCTGCGCAAGGCGGTGCAGTCCATATCCGACGTCATCACCATGCCCGGCACCATCAACGTGGACCTTAACGACCTGCGCGCCATCATGAAGGACGCGGGCGAGGCTTTGATCGGCATGGGCGAGGCTTCGGGGCCGGGCCGGGCTCTGCGCGCGGCCAAGAGCGCGGTCACTTCTCCGCTTTTGGAGAACGTGGTCATAGACGGGGCCAAGGGCATATTGGTCAACGTCACGCGCAGCAAGTCCATGACCATGAAAGAGATAGACGAGGTGGGCAATTTCATCAAGGGCCAGGCCAGCCCGGATGCCCGCACCAAGAACGGGCATGCCTATGACGAGAGTCTGGGCGAGGCCATCCGGGTCACGGTCATCGCCACGGGCTTCCCGCCCCAGCGCGGCAACCGCAACCTGCTGCGCGCCGGCCTCAAGCCCGGCGGCTTGGCCGCCCGCTACCAGCCTTTAGCGCCGGGCTCCCAGCCGGACTCGCGTTTGGCCGCCGGCTCATCCCAGGACGAATGGATGAAGCCCGCGTTCTTGAGACTGAAATCGAGGAAGCTTAAATAATATGGATCTACAGACACTGCTGCAGACGATGGTGAACAAGCGGGCCAGCGACCTGCATATCCGCGCCGGCGGCCCGGCTTATATCCGCATCGACGGAGACCTGCAGACCGTGTCTCCGGACGCGGTATCCGAGGAGACGGCCATGGCCATGCTGGGCACGGTCATGGGCAAGCGGGCCAAGAAGATGTTCGAGGAGATCGGGGAATGCGACTTCTCCTTCCAGGCCGGAGACGTAGCCCGGTTCCGGGTCAATGCCTTCCATCAGCGCCAGAAGCTGAGCATCGCCATCCGCATGATCCCTACCACCATGCCCACCTTTCAGGAACTGCGCCTGCCCGTGGTCACCATGCGCAAGATCGCGGACAACAACCGGGGTCTGGTGCTGGTCACCGGCATAACCGGCTCCGGCAAATCCTCCACTTTGGCCGCCATGGTGGACTACATCAACGAGAACCGGTCCGAGCATATCCTGACTATCGAGGACCCCATAGAGTTCGTGCATAAGGATAAGAAAGCCATCGTGAGCCAGCGCGAGATCGGCGAGGACACGGCCACTTACGCGGACGGCCTGCGCATGGCCATGCGCCAGGACCCGGACGTCATCCTGGTCGGAGAGATGCGCGACCTGGAGACCACTTCCGCGGCCCTGACCGCGGCCCAGACCGGGCATCTGGTGTTCGGCACCCTGCATACCATAGACGCCATCCAGACCATATCGCGTGTCATCGATCTTTACCCGCCGCATCAGCAGGCCCTGGTCCGCATCCAGCTGGCGGAGAGCCTCAAGGCGGTGGTCAGCCAGCGGCTGCTGCCCTGCATAAAAGGCGGGCGCGTGCCGGCCGTGGAGATACTCATGGTCACGGCCCATGTGCGCAAGAATATAGAGGAGAACAATTCGCAGGCCATAATCCAGGCTTGCGCCAAGGGGCAGTTCTACGGCATGCAGACTTTCAACCAGTCTTTGGTCAAGCTGTTCAAGGACGGACTGGTCAAGGAGACGGACGTGATGGAGGCGGCTTCCAGCCCGGATGACGTCAAGCTGGCGCTGCGCGGTATCGAGCAAGATATAAAACAGGGCTGATTCAGGGCCTTAGGAGGATCGTGACATGTTCGCCGAGGGATATATAGGTATCGCAGGGACCATCGGAGTGGGGAAATCCACTCTGACCATGGATCTGGCGAAAGCGCTCAATTTCGAACCCATATTGGAGGAGGTGGACGGCAACCCGTACCTGGAGAGGTTCTATCATGACATGAAGGGCTATGGGACCATGATGCAGGTGTGGCTCCTTAATCACCGCTTCCGCCAGCACCGCGAGTTCGTCACCCGCATCAGCCTGGGCAAGATCCGCGGCGTGGTCCAGGACCGGACCATCTGGGAAGACACCATCTTCGCCCGCATGCTCAATCAGCATCCCGAGAAGATCATCAGCGACATCGATTACAATACGTATCTCGACTTGTTCGACAACATGGTGCTGCGGGAGCTGGTGTTTCCGCAGCTGCTCATCTACTTGGACTGCAACCCGGAGACCGCGATCAAGCGCATCCACGCCCGCGGCCGGGTCATGGAGCAGACCATCACCCTGGATTATCTGCGTTTCTTGAAGGAGAACTACGAGGCTTTCGTGGGTGAGATGGAGCAGGCCGGGGTGCGCATCCTGCGTATCGCTTGGGAGGAGTTCCGCCCCATATCCGACGTGGTGCGGCTGGTGCACGAATATTCGCTCAAGCCCTCCAGCTTCACCAAATGGGTCCGGCCTCTGCGCAAGGCGCCCAAGATGGATCCCAAGCCTCAGCTTTTGACTCCCGCTCCCAGGGCGGCGGTCGATGCCGCGGTCTGAATCGGAGGCGTCCCGGACTACTGGCGTGGACGCCGTGCCGGACGGGGGCTGCTATAGCGACGGGCGGTTGGCCGCCCTGGGCGTAAGCCACGGCCTTACCGGCCGGAGCTGGGGCGACATGCGCCAGGCCGCGCCGCGGCGGGCGCTCCTGGCCCGGCTGCGCGCTCCGGAACCGGAGGCGCGCATGCTGGCGCAGGTGCATGGCGCGGAAATCATAGCGTTGCGCAGGCCCACGACCGACAACGTAATTCCCGATGTCGGTCGGGGCGGCGCGCTCCCGCGCGCCGCCCATGCGCCTAACGCAATCCCTGATGCGGCGCAGGACCGCGCGCTCCCGCGCGCGGATGGTTGGATCACGGACCGGCCGGGAGCCGTGGTGGCGGTCAGCGTAGCGGACTGCTTGCCCATCTGGATATGGCACAGAGACGGGCGCGCCGCGGGCGTGTTCCATTCCGGCTGGCGCGGTCTGGCCGCGGGCCTGCCGGCGCATGCGGCCGCCGCTTTCTCCCGCGAGTTCGGTATCAAGGCCGAAGACCTGGAAGCTTTCGTGGGCCCGCATGCCGGGGCCTGCTGTTATCAGGTCGGCCCCGAGGTGTCGGAGCAGTTCCGCGCCGACAGCCTGCGCCGTTCGGGCGCGGACACTTTCCTGGACCTGGGCGCGGAGGCCCGCAGCCAACTGGCGGAGGCGGGCTTGCGGCCGGACGGCGTCCGGTCCGCGCCGGAATGCACGGTGTGCAGCCGGGAACAGTTCTACTCTTATCGCCGGGAAGGCCGGGTCGGCCAGATGTTGGCTTATTTGTGGTTGGGAGCGTGATGGAGATATTGCCCCGACGCAGCCTGCGCAACGTCACGCCTTTCGCGCCGGACGAATGCACGGATGCGATGCAGCGCGAACTCGGCCTCAAGCACATGGTGCGGCTATGCTCCAACGAGAGCCAGTTGGGCCCTTCGCCTAAGGCTTTGGCCGCGTATCGGCAGGCCGCGGGATCGCTTTCTTGCTATCCGGACGGGGGCAGTCCGGAGTTGGTCCAGGCTTTGGCCCGGATGCACCGGGTCCGGCCGGAGAACGTGTTGGTGGGCAGCGGTTCCGACGAACTCATCCGGCTTTTTTGCGAGGCCTTCCTGGACCAGGACGACGAGGTCATCGTCTCCCAGTACGGGTTCGTACGTTTCCGGCAGCAGGCGGCCATGATGGGCGCCCGGACGGTAGAGATCCCCATGACGGATTGGACTCCGGATCTGGAGACCACGGCCCGGGCGGCCAATCCCCGCACCAAGATCATATTCCTGGCCAACCCCAACAATCCTACCGGGACCTACAATACGGACGGAGAACTGCGGGCCCTTCTGGGCGAGGCGCCGGCTTCGGCGCTGGTGGTGGTGGACGAGGCCTTCTATGAGTTTGCCGCGGGCTGCGAGGATTATCCCCGTACCGTGCCCGGGCTCGTGCGCAAGCATCCGAACCTGGTGGTCCTGCGCACCTTCTCCCAGGCCTATGGGCTGGCCGGCCTGCGCGTGGGCTACGCCATCGGAGACCCCGAGGTCCTGGGCTGGCTGGACCGCATCCGCCTGCCCTTCAACGTAAACCTGCCGGCCCAGCGGGCTTGCCGGGCGGCATTGTCCGACGCGGATTTCCTTAAGCGCAGCGTGGCCGCGGCCCTGTCCAGCCGCGAGGTGTTGGCCGAGGATTTGCGCGGGCTGGGGTTCGGCGTGATGGATTCCGCGGCCAATTTCCTGTTCGTGCGTTGCCCCGGCAAGGGCCGTTCTTTGGCCCGGGCCCTATTCCGGCGCGGGGTCATGATCCATGCCTTGGATGAGTATGGCTTGAACGACCATGTGCGCATATCCGTGGGCACGCCGGAGCAGAACGCGACTTTGCTGAAGATGCTAAAAGCCGCGATCGGGGAGGCGCCATGAGCGGCCTTAAGAAGAAGCGGACGCGCCTGATCATCGCCATGGACGGACCGGCCGGAGTGGGCAAGTCCACGGTCGGCCAATTCGTGGCGGGCAAGCTGGGCTATCATTTCATCAACACCGGCGAGATGTTCCGGGCCTTGACCTGGAAGGCCTTGGCCGAAGGGGTGGATGTCGAGGACTACGCGGCGGTGGTCCGCCTGGCTAAACGTTTGAAATGGGAGTTCCGGCCCGTGGCGGGCGGGGTCGCGCTCAAGACCTTCATAAACGGCCGGGGCGTGACCGTGCATATCCGCTCGGAGCGGGTCAGCGCCAATACCAGCGCGGTGGCTTCCAATCCCGGGGTGCGGGATTTCCTCTGCCGCATGCAGCGGCGTCTGGGCGCGGGCGGCGGCATCGTCATGGAAGGCCGCGACATAAGCACGCACGTGTTCCCGGACGCGGATTTCAAGTTCTACCTGGATGCTTCGGCGCTGGAACGGGCCCGGCGGCGGTATAAGCAGCTCAAGGCTTCGGGCCTGGCTGCGGATCTGAAAAATATACATGCCGCCATCGTCCGGCGCGACCGCAACGATACCAGCAGAAAGCATAATCCCTTGAGCCAAGCCGCGGACTCCGTGGTCATAGACTCCACGCGCCTGAGCATGCGCCAGGTGGCGGATAAGATGCTGCGCTTGATCGCGGCCGGCGTGAATAAGGCCGCGTCCCGCGGTTGATGGTTGCGCAAGAGGCGGAATCCCCCGGCGGGCTGCATCGCGGGCTGACGCCTTGGCTGCGCCGGTGCTTGCTGGCGTTGTGGCGCGTGGAGATAGCGGGTTTGGCGCACTTGCCCAAAACGGGCCCGGTGATCTTGGCCTGCAATCATGTCTCCAACATGGACCCGCCCTTGCTGGGGCTCAGCGCGCTGCCGGTGCGGGCCTGCCGTTTTTTGGCCAAGGTCGAGCTTTTTCGCATCCCGATCGTGGGCTGGGCGCTGCGCCAGACCGGGGCCATCGCCTTGGACCGCGGCCGGGCGGACGTGGCCGCGGTGCGGGCCGCCTTGGGGGCCTTGGCCCGCGGGCGCTGCCTGGTCGTGTTCCCGGAAGGCACCCGCTCTCGTGACGGGCGGCCGGGGCGGCCCAAGGCGGGGATCGGTTTTTTGGCCGGGCGCAGCGGCGCGCCCGTGGTGCCGGCCCGGGTCACGGGCACGGAGCGCTGGTTCCTGCGCCGGGACTTGCGGGTGGCCTTCGGAGCGCCTTTGCGCTTCACCGGCGATCCTTCCGACCGCAAGCAATGCCAAGACTTCGCGCATCTGGTGATGCAGGCCATATTTTCACTATAATCTTCAGAGTAAGAAGGACCCAGCGCCCAGGCGGCCCTGAGCCGACCCCGGCGCCCTAGGAGAACCACCATGGAAACGACAGGCTATCGCGCAGAGGACCAGCTTCCCGAATCGACCCAGGAGGCGGCGTATACCGGAGACGATGCGCAGGACGAGGGTCATACCCAGACCGAAGGCGAGATGTCGATGGAGGCGCTCCTGGCCGGCCAGGATGAGCTCAGCAAGAAGCTCTCCGGCAAGCAGGTGGCATGGGTGAAGGTCATATCCGTCACCAAAGAACACGTCCTCGTGGACATAGGCGAGAAGAACGAGGGCGCTATACCGATCTCGGAGTTCGCCACCGACGGCGAGGACGGTTCGCCGCGCACCCCCGCCGTGGGCCAGCGCATCCCGGTCCTGCGCGCGGGCGCCGGACGGCGCGAAGGCGCCACCATGCTGTCCTATAAGCGGGCCAAAGCCGAGCTGGGCTGGGAAGCTGCGGTCAAGGCGCATCGGGAGAAGGCCCGAGTCCGCGGCCGCGTGACCTCCGCCATCAAGGGCGGCTTTTTGGTGGACGTGGGCGGCGTCACCGCTTTTTTGCCCGCTTCCTTGGCGGACCTGCACCCCGTCCGCAATCCGGCGCGCATGCTCAAGACCGGCGTGCGCTGCTATATCCTGGAGATCAATGAGGCTAAGCGCCAATTGGTCATATCCCGCAAGGCCGTGCTCGAAGAAGAGTCCGCCAAGCGGCGCGCGGTCATGCTGGCGGAATTGCGCGTAGGCGAAGTCCGCATCGGCCGCGTGGTCAACGCCGGGCCTAATGGCCTGACCGTGGACATCGGCGGCATCGAGGGCACCGTGCGCCTGAGCGATGTGTGCTGGGGCCAGCCCCAACTGCCGGCCGGCGTGGAGCGCGGCGCCAAGGTCAAGGTCAAGGTCTTGAGCAAGCCCGCGGAAGGCAAGACCGACGAGCCCATATACCTGGGCATGAAGCAATTGACCCAGAACCCGGCGGATGGACTGCGCCGCAAGTATGCGCCTAAGACCGTGGTGCGGGGCAAGATCACCGAGGTCTCGGAGGCCGGCGTGAAGATCGCCATGGAAGGCGGCCACAACGCCGCCTGCGCCGCCGCGGACCTGGACCCGGAGGCCGTGTACAAGGCCGGAGACCCGGTCTCGGCTATAGTCCTAGCCGTGAACGTCACCACCTTCGAGGTCATCGTATCCATCAATAAGTTCGAGGATATCAAGGACCGCAAGCGCATGGCGCAATACATGAAGGCGCCGCCGCCGTTGACCCTGGGGCAGCTGCTCTCCCCGGATAAGCACGATTGAAGGCCAGGCCGTAGCCATGACCGGGACGCATAAGCCAGCATCCGGGCTGTTTTACGCATACGGCAAGCTCGCGCGCGCCCTGGCCGCGGTCTGGGAGCGGGTGGAGACTCCGCAGGTGTGGTTCCTTTATCTGGGGGGGGCCGCGCTCTTGTGCGGCGGGATATATTTCGGGTTCCTGCGCTATCCGCGCATGCCCCGGCCCAGCCTTGAGCTTTCCGCCCGGCCCCGGATAGACGCGGCCATCGCCGCGGCTCAGGAAAGGCTGAAGTCCAACCCCCAGGACATCGCGGCCTTGGTGGAATTGGGAAGCCTGCACTTCGAGAAAGGCCCCGACGCTTATCCGGACGCGATCAACGAGTTGGAGGATGCGCGTAGGCTGGGCGCTCTGGACGTGCGCATATTCTATTGCCTGGGCGTGATGTACCAGGAGCTGGCGCTATATCCTTTCGCGCTCGAGGAATATCAGCGCTATCTGCGCAACCAGCCCGAGGACAAGGAAGTGCGCATGCTGGCGGCCAAGCTATACTTCCGGCAGGGCGATTTCGCGGCCGCGATCAATGAGTTCGAACGGCTCAAGTTCAGCGACCCGGACGATGCGTTGGTCTGCGAGAATCTGGGCCTGAGCCTGCTGGAGGCCAAGCTCCTGGACCGCGCCGTGGAGAACTTCAAGCAGGTCCAGGCCGAAGGCGGCTTGCCCGCGCGCCGAGCGGCTTTCTACCTGGGACGCATAGCCTTCGAGCAGGGCCGTTTCCAAGAGGCGTACGACATGATGCAGGGCAGTTTGCCCCGGGAAGGGGAGCCGTCGGATTTCGGCATCCCCTTCGACCGCATGTATGCGGCCCTGGCCTTGACCTTGCAGAAGCTCAATCGCCCGGAAGAGGCCAAAGAAGCCTGGAATCGGGTATTGAAGCTGATACCTAAGGATGCCAAAGCCTTGGCCGCGCTCAAGGAACTGAACCGCCGTTTCCCCGCCAAGAAGTCCAGAAAGTGAATCACGTCCTATTGCTGCTGCTGGCGGCCCTGGTCTCGGCGCCGGCTTGGGGCCAGGGGTTCGGGCAGAACCAGGTGATCCGGGATCAATTCCATTGGAAGGTGCGTTCCACCGAGCATTTCGACATCCATTATTATGAGGGTTCCGCGCCCCGCGCGGCCCAAGCCGCCGGGATACTGGAGGCTGCCTTCAGGCGGGTGGCCCGGGACCTGGAGATTCCCACCGAGGCCCCGGCCTGGGCTTCGCCCGCGGCCAAGAAACGCCTGCAGTGGCGGCGGCGGCCGTTCTTCCTGTATGCCAATCCCAATGATTTTCAGCAGTCCAATATCGCCTACGGCGGCGACGGCACCGGCGGCATAACCGAGCCTTTCAAGGACCGCTTCATGGTCTATAACGACGGCACGGACCGGTGGCTGGAGGAAGTGATCACCCACGAGTTCGTGCATATCATGCAGTTCCACGTCCTCATCACCGGGCCCTGGCGTTCCGGCTCCATCCTCAAGACCATAATCTATCCTCTCTGGATGATCGAGGGCATGTCGGGCTACGTCACCTACGGCATAGAGTCGGCCTTGGAGGAGATCACTATCCGGGACGCGGCCACTTCGGGCGGGCTCATACCCTTGGTGCATCTTGAGCATTTCGGGCACCTTAAGCCGCATCAGGTCACCTTGGCCTACAAGCAGGGCGCCGCGGCCTTGGAGTTCATAGCTTCCCAGTTCGGCCGGCGCAAGGTCGCGCGCATGCTCAAGCTCTTCGAGTCCCGCTTTGAGACCGCGGCCGTGCTGTCCGAGGTCATCGGGCTGGATGCTTTTCAATTCGACCGCAAGTACCGGGAGTATCTGGAGACGAAATATCGCCGGGAAGTGCGCCGGGAGCGGCTCAACGATCCGCAGTATTATGGGGCGCCTTTGACCCGGGCGGGCGACGGCCTGCCGCAGTACAACACCGCGCCCGTGTTCTCGCCCGACGGTCGGACCATGTATTTCATCTCCACCCGGCAGGGTCACCCGCCGGCGGTGTTCGCCTGGGACGTCAAGCGCAAGCGCACCCGCCGGCTCTGGTCGCTGGAACGCACGGCCCTGGAGAATCTGCCCACCGGCAATTTCGCCAACCTTTCCCGGGTGCTGTCCATCAGCCGCGACGGCCGGCGTCTGGCTTTCGCGGCCACGCGCAACCATCGCGACGGGATCTACCTTTACGACCTGGCCCAGGGCCGGCTGGAACTGCGGGAGCTGCCCGGATTCATGACCGTGGCCCAGCCCGCTTTTTCTCCGGACGGCCGGCAGTTGGCGTTCTCCGGCATGAAGGATTCCGTCACCGACATCTATCTTTACGGCTTGGCCGACGGCAAGGTCACCCAGCTTACGGCCGATCCCGAGGACGATGAGATGCCGGTATTCTCGCCGGATGGAGCCAGCATCGTGTATTCATCCGAGGTCCGCGACCAATTGGACCCCTCGCGGCGGGGCCGGCGCCTGTACCGGCTGGAGCTCAAGGATCGCTCCCTGACCCGGCTGGAGGACAGCGGCGGCGAGGCGCGCGACCCTTGGTTCTCGGAGGACGGGGCG
>JBAZVY010000073.1:0-10204 GCA_041660645.1 Elusimicrobiota bacterium
GGAACAGGCGCACATGCGTCTCCGAACCCATGCCGCCCCAGTTCAAACGGCGGCCCAGGAAATGCACTGAAAACGGTATGTCGTAAGCCTCCGCAGCCGGCGCAGCCAAACGCAAGGCTATGTCGGCGCGCAGTTCCGGGCTGACCCGCTCGTCCGGGTCCACCCACAGGCACCACTGGCCCGTGGCCAGCTCCAATGAAGCCTGTCTTTGGGAGGCGTAATCCGTGAACTTCCGGCTGGCGACCTGGGCGCCGTACTCGCGCGCGATGGCCTCGGTGCGGTCGCGCGTGGCCGGATCCACCACGATCACGACTTCGTCGCACAAGCCCTTCAGGCTCTCCAGACAGCCGGGCAGGTCGCGTTCCTCGTCCGTAGCTATTAGAATGGCGCTAAGCGACGGCTTCATATATCTCCTCCATCTGCCGGGCCATGCGCTTGAGCCCGAAACGGGGCAAGGCGGCCAAAGCGGCCTCGGCCAAGCGGCGGGACAGTCCCGGGTCTTGCAGCAAGCGGTTGATGGCCCGGGCCAAGGCTTCCGGGTCGCGCGGCGGCACGAGCAGGCCGGACTCTTTATCCGCCACGATCTCGGGGATGCCGCCCGCGGTAGTGGCGGCTATCGGCGCTCCGCAAGCCGCGGCTTCCAGGAGCACGCTGCCCATGCCCTCGCCCCAGGATGAAAGCGCGAATACGTCGAGCGAGCGCAAAAGGGGAGCGGGCTCGGCCAACTGGCCCAAGATGAACACGCGCCCGGCCAAGCCCATGCGTTGGACCTGGGCTATGAGCCGGGCTTCTTCCGGGCCCTCGCCCGCTATCAGGAACACGGTCCGGGGATGCTTTTGCAGGACCAAAAAAGCCGCGGCGATGAGATTGTCGTGGTCCTTATGCGGGACCAAGGCGGCCACGTTGCCCACCCAGGCCGCATCCTCGGGTATGGAGTATCTAGCGGCCAGGCCGCGGCGCAAGCGGCCGCGTTCTTCTCCGCTCGCGGGAGAGAACCGCGGCTCGGACATGCCCGCCCAGCCGCGCTCCTCGGCATCCACGGGCAGGCCGTCCGGGACCACCGCGATCTTGGCCGCGGCCAAGCCGCTGCGCCGCATAATGGCGCCGATGGCCTGGGAAACGGCCACGGCCCGGCCCGCCCCGTCGTACTTCAAACGCCGGCTAAGTCCGTTGCTGAGCTCGAAATCCACCCGGCGGTGCGCCACGCGCGGCAGCCCGCCCATGGCCCCAGCCAGACAAGCCAGGGCCGCGGAGTGAGCGGTATGGGCGTGCAATATCGGCCGCTCGGCCCGGCGGGCCAAGCGGCTGAGCCGCCAAGCCGATACCGGATCCCACTCCATCAAATAGGGCAAGACTGCCACGGCCAAGCCTTGGCGCGCGGCCTCCGCGGCCAAGGGACATCCCGGCCGGCAGACCACGGTGTTGCGGTGGCCGGCGGCGCGTAAAGCCGCGGCCAAGTAGAGCAGTTGACGTTCGCCTCCGCGAAGACCGCGCTCACCGTCGAGATGGAATATGTCCAAGTATCTCCGCAAAAGCTTTTCCGTCTCGTCTCCGAATCGGGCCAGTCCGAAGCGTTCCCGGAACCGGCGCAGGCCGGCCGCGCCCATATCCGCGGCCAGACCCGGCTCCTCCAGGAACCGAGCCATGGCCTCGGCCAAAGCCTCGGGATCGTTGGGCGGCACCAGCAAGCCGGTCTGTTCGTGCGCGACCAAGTCGGGCAGACCACCCACGCCCGTGGCTATCACCGGCCGGCCCGCGGACATCCATTCCAGGGCCGCGCGAGACACGGCCTCGGACCCGATAGAAGCCACGACCCCGACCCGGCACCTAGCCAGGGCCGGGGACACATCGTCCACGAAGCCGGTGAAATCCCAGCCGTCCACCAAGCCCAGCTCCCGGACCCGGGCGTCCAAACGCGGCCGGCAGCTGGAGGGATCGCCGCCTACGGCCAGGACCCGGGCCGAAGCGTGCTTGCGCCGCAAGAGCGCGGCCGCGGCCATCAACGACTCGTGGCCCTTGACCGGATCGAGCCGGCCCAGTATGCCGAACACCGGGGCGTCCGGCAAAGGCAATTCCCGGAGCGGGGCCAGGCCTTGGAATATGGTGACCACGCGGGCCAGGGGGAAAGCCGCGGCCAGATCCTCGCGGATGCAGGAATTGGCCGCGATGAAAGCCCGGGTCCGCTCGGCCAAGGTCTGGGCCAGGGCATGCTTAGACGCGGGCCGGACGTCGCCGCGAGTGCGCACCACGGCCACGTCCGTGAACGCGGCCAAGGCCGCGGCCAGGGAATGGCTGCTGCCCGTGTGCGCATTGATGAGCTCTATGCCCAGTTCCCGGCGCAGACGGCGCAGGCGGGGCAGGCGCGCCCACGGCTGGCGCCAGGACTCGACCGGCAAGCCCGCGGCCTGGGCTTGCCCCATGAGCGGGGAGCCGGTCTTGCCCCAGAAATAGACGTCGTGGCCCCGGCGCTTTAGTTCCTGGGCCAGGGTCAGGGCGTAGTGCGCCATGCCCGAATCCCAGGGCTCGTCCTCGATCTGCAGCAGTCTCATGCCTTGGCCTCGGCTCGGATCATGGCCAAGGCCTGGGTCAGCACCTGGTCCGTGGTGATGAGGCGCATGCACAAAAAATGCCCGTGGGGGCAGGCCTTGTTGCCGTGCAGACTGCAGGGCCGGCAGGCCAAGTCGGCTTCGACGACCGCGTGCTCCCGGCCGTAGGGGAAGAAGCCCAGTTCCCGGGTGGTGGGGCCGAATATGGCCAAAGTAGGAACGCCCGAAGCCGTGGCCATGTGCATGGGCCCGGAATCATTAGTGATGAATAAGACCAAGCGGCCCATGAGCGCCTTGAGTTCCATGAGTTCAGTGCGGCCGGCCCAGTTCAAGGCCCCGGAATCCTCGGCGATCTGGCCGCACAAGGTCCGGTCCGTGTCGCCGCCCACCAGAACCACCTTGAAGCCTTCGTTCTGTAAACGGGCGCACAACTCCGCGAAGCGCTCGGCCAGCCAGCGCTTGGTAGGCCAGACCGAGCCGGGGTGGACTCCGATGACCCGGTCATCCGGTCCGATGCCGGCCTCTTGGAGGCGCAGGTTGATGGCCTCTATGCCGGCTCCATCCTTGGCCACGTACACGGACTCATCCGGCCGGGTGCGCAGGTCGGGCTTTAGGGCTTGGAGCAAGGCCAGGTTGCGTTCCAGGTCGTGCATGAGCCAGGTGAACGGCACCACGTCCGTGAGCAGGAAGCTGCCCGCGCTCGAAGAGAATCCGATGCGGCGGGATATGCCGGCCAAACGGGCGAGCAAGGCGCTGCGCAAGGAACGGTGGGGGATGAGGGCCAGGTCGTACTTGCCGCGCAGGCTGCGGGCCAGGCGCCAGATGCCGAGGATGCCGGCGTGCTCTCCGCGCTTGTCATCCAGCAGAACCTCGTCCACGTATGAAGCATGTTTGAACAGGGCCGCGCTCTTGGGCAAGGTCAGCACCGACACCCGGCAGCCGGGTATGGCATCCTTGAGGTCCCGAGCCAAGGGCAAGGTGAGCAGGCTGTCGCCCAGAAATGCGCTCTGCAGGATCACGACCTTGGTGGCGGGCCGGAGCGTCTGGCCGTGCCGCGGGGCTTCGACCCCATAATCGCCCAAGGACAGCCAGCGCTTGCGTATGGGCACGTCCCAGGCGGACAAGGCCGCCAGGTAGCGCTCTACATTATGGCGCTCCAAGGCTGGTGAAGGCAGGCCGAAAAATACGAACAACCGCCGGGCCAAGGCATCCTTGCGGTATACGCTTATGTTGGGGATGCGGCAGAGCCGGCGCAGAATGAAGGAGCGCAGGTTGCAGTGCAGGTCCAGCAGATGGGTGAAGCCCGCGGCCCGGATCCGGCGCAAGGCCGAACGCATGCTGGTGAACGGTATGACCTCGTCTACCCCAGCCATACCCGCCACTATGCCGGCAAAAGCCGGCTTTACCAGCACGGATATATGGCAATCCGGCCAATGGGCCTTGAGATTCCTGTAGACCGGGGCAGTCAGGATGACGTCTCCCAAGGAAGAAAGCCTTACCACCAATATCTTATTCGCCATGAATACGTTCGCGCGCATGCGCGAATGTATATTATAGCATTCACGCTGTCATGGCCCACAGCTTGCCCAACATCTCCCAATGCCACAAACTATCATATCTTGCTGATTTCGCACCGATGATCCCACGCCATTTCAATATTTCCGTATACGGTAATCGTTCCAAATAATGGAACCACAAAGCATCCAATATCCCTTTCTTATGCCACTGGGCGATACGCCGCTGTATGGTCCGGGGGGACCCGAACCGTTTCGGCAGCCGCCGCCAGGGGAGTCGGCTGCGCAAACGCCAAAGCAGGGCTTGCCAACAGCAATGATCCTCCTGTCTGGGCCGGCCGCCTTTGCGATCACGTCGCCGCCAAGGCGCCTGCGCGGCCGGCACTATCGTATATAGTTCGCCCCAAAAGTCCGGGGCACCCGGGGCCCGGATGTGTCCCCGTGATTTTTTCAGATTCCCGAGGAGGGTTTTGTCGCAGCTCATCTCCATACATACGAGCGAACCCGCGGGAAGTTCCATTTCGCGTCGATGCGACAAAACCCTCGTCGAGAGTTGTGAAAATTTCCTAGGCGATACTGGCGGAACGAGAAGCCATCATTCAGGCTGCGAAGGAGGGGCGATTAAGTCAGCAAGATGCGCAAGGGTGCGGGCAGTGGCGCCTTGGAGGCTTTGCGCGGTCTGCAGGGCTTGGCGGCCAAAGGCTTGGGCGGTCTCGGGCTCGTCCAGCATGCCTTTGAGTATCCGGGCCAGGCCGGGCGCGCCGTCCACCATGAAGCCGCCGCCCTGCTTCTGCAAGGCCGCAGCCGTGTCCCGGGTATGGGCGATGTGCGGGCCGAACACTACCGGCACTCTGGCCAAGGCCGGCTCCAATAGGTTGTGCCCGCCCACCGGGACCAAGGTCCCGCCCACGAAACCGGCCAAGGCGCAGGAATAAAAATCACCCAGCCAGCCCATGGCGTCCACGAGCAGGACCGAAGAGTCCGCGGGCGCGTCCTGCAGGCTCAAGCGCGCCAAGACCAAGCCGTGAGCGCGCACGGTCTGGGCCGCGTCATCCGCGCGCTCCACGTGCCGGGGCGCCAAGACCAGGCGCAATCTGGGATGGTCTCTACGTAAAGCCACGAAAGCGTCGAGGATCTGTTTCTCTTCGCCCGGGTGCGTGCTGCCCGCCGCCAAAACCGGACACCCATGCCAACCCAAACGGTCCAATTCCAGGCGGCCCCGGCCACGCGAAGCCGCCGCGAGCCGGTCGTATTTCATATTGCCCGCGGCCAGCACCGCGGCCGGCTGCGCGCCCAAAGCGCAAAAGCGTTCTCCGTCTAGCGGAGTCTGCGCCGCGACTTTGCGCAGACGCGCCAAAAACGGCTGCAGCAGTCCGGCCGCCATCTTATAACGCGGGAAACTCCGGTCCGATATGCGGCCATTGACCAAGGCCACGCGCACCCCAGCCTGATGGGAAAGCTCTATCATATTCGGCCACAGCTCGGTCTCGACCAAGATCAAGGCATAAGGCTTAGCCGCGGCCAAAAAACGGCTCACGGCCGGCCAACAATCGATGGGCGCCAAGACCGCGGCAGTCACCTGCGGCAAACGTTGGGCAGCGTCGCGGCCAGCCCGGGTGGTGGTGGTCACGAGTATGGCGGGCGCATCCGGGCGCGAATGGATGAGCCTCATCATCTCGTCTACCGCGCTCACCTCTCCAGCCGAAGCCGCATGCAGCCATAAGACCTTGCGTCCGGCCAGAGCGGCGCGCGCGGCCTCGGGCAAGCCGCCCAGGCGCTGGCCCAATTCCTCGGGCAGGTCGCGCAAAAGCCCGCGCCGGGGGGAGAACACGAAGGACAAGACCACGCCTAAGGCCACGATCGGGGCCAGGAGGTTCAAGACCGCCAGCACCAGCAGGGCGATCATGCCACCTCTTGATCCGCCAGCTCGGTAGCCGCGTCCAGGGAAGCCTTGACCTCGCGGGACTTGGCCTCCACGTCATCGTTAGGCCCCACGTAGACCGGCACTCCGTGCGCCACAACGGCCCGGGAGAACGGGAGAGGGACATGGAACTTATCCCAACTGTTAAAAGTCAGCTTATTGGAGGTCGCGGTGGTGATGGGGACGATGGGCAGGCCCAGCTTCTGGGCCAGATGCAGTATCCCGGGCTTCATGCTCCGGGCCGGTCCCTTGGGCCCGTCCGGACTTATGCCCACGTCGCAGCCCGCGGCCAAAGCCTCCAGCATCTCCCGGGTGCCGGCCGCGGCCCCGCGCGAGGACGAACCCCGGCAGGAACGGATGCGGGACAAGGTCATGGTCCGGGCGATGAGCTCGCCGTCTTGGCTGCGGCTGACCAGCACGGCTACTTTAGCGCCGCGATGGCTCCAAGTGAAGAACACCTGGCGCTGATGCCAGAACGCGTAGAGCACCGGGCCTTTGACCTTGCGGGCTTGCGCCAGATGCTCACAGCCCAGCCAGCGCACTCGGGCGGTAAGGCCTACGAAAGAGATGTAAAGGTAGGCGAGATAGGGTACGAGAACGCGCAGGAAGCTCAATCCTTCTTGGGCTTGCGCGACCGCGATTGCGCCAGCCAGCTCAGGCTGACGGCCGCGGAGGGGGCGGGGTCTATGCGTCCTTCATGCAAGCGCAAATCGAGCTTGGGGCCGTCGAGTTTGCGCAGCACCGTCTCCAGGGCGGAAGGATCCAAGAGCCGGCTCAAGGGGCTGAGCAGGCAGGATTCCTTGGACGCTTCCTCTTCCAGCAGGGTGGTGGCGAAGCGCACGGTCTCGTCCAGAGCCGTCTCCTCGACGATGCCCCAAAGGGCATAAAGCTCGGCGGAAACGGCCCGGGACTGTTCTTTTACCGGCGCGAACCCCGGCCCCAGCGTAGCCAGCACCAGACTGTAGGCCAAGCCCGGGATAGGGGAGAGCTGAGGCGCATCCGGATCCGGATGCTTGAAGGTCTCGAAGAGCACGCCCGGGGTCATGGCTTTTACGGCCTGGGTCAATATGCGCTGCAGTTCGAGCTCATCTACGCCCAGGGCCGCCAGGTCCAAGCCGGCTTTCTTGGACCGGCGCTTTACTTCCGCCGGCCGCAGCGCGAGCTTGAACCCTTTGACCTTGCGCATGTCAATTCGTTTTTTTCGCCTTGACCTTAATGCCCGCATGAGCCGGGGGGGCCTCGTCGCCCTTGCGCCCGCCCATCCGGACCTCCCACTCGTAGATCAGAGCGGCGGCAGCGGCGATGGAGGAGTACGTACCCAGGATGTTGCCGATGACCAGGGCCAGGGAGAAGTTGCGCAGCACCGGGCCGCCGAAGAAGTAGAGCACCACACACACGATCTGCACGGTCAGCACCGTGATGATGGTGCGCGACAGGGTCTCGTTGATGGAAGAATTCACGATCTCCTTGAAGCTCGCGCCGCGTTTGACGCGCAGGTTCTCGCGCATGCGGTCGAATATGATGATGGTGTCGTTGATGGAGTAACCGGCTATGGTGAGTAGAGCGGTCACGATGAGCAGGTCCACCTCGATGTTGAATATGGAGAATATCGCGGCCGTGCCCACCACGTCGTGGAACAATTCCAGCACGCCGGCTATGCCCCAGACCGGGTTGGAGAACCGAAAAGCCACGTAGATCACGATGCTCAGCAGGCTCAGGAAGATGGCCCAATAGGTGCGCCGCTTGAGGTCCTTGCCCACCACCGGTCCCACGAAGTCCTTCTTTTCCAGCACCGGAGCGTTCTCCGGGAAGGCCTTATTGAGCACTTCCATGGTGCGGTTGGAAACCTCGGTCATGGCCTTCTCGTCGCCCTTCTCGCGCAAGTTGTAGCTGATCTTGCCGCCCGCCTCGGTCAAGGTCTGGATCTCGGGGACGAGTCCTTGGTCCTTGAGCGCGGAACGGATGGCGCCCACATCCACCGGCTTGGGGAATGACACCTGCAAGAGCGTGCCGCCCGTGAACTCGATGGAGTAGTTAAAGCCCCGCATCGCTATGGTCAGACACCCTCCGATGAGGATGCACAACGATATGATGATAGGGATGCGGCGCAGTCCTACGAAATCAAAGCTCGGCTGTTTGAATAGTTCCATGTTAGATCGACATCTCCTCTACGGGATTGGCCGAGAGATACGACTCGAACACCAGCCGGGTCACGTATATGGCCGTGATCATGCTGATGCACAAACCCACGACCAGGGTCACGGCGAAGCCCTTGATGGGCCCGGTTCCGAACTGGAACAAGAACACCGCGGAGAGCACGGTGGTCAGGTTGCCGTCGAATATGGCGGTGAAGGCCCGGTCGTAGCCTTGGTCCACGGCCAGCCGCACGGGCTTGCCCAAGCGCAGTTCCTCGCGGATGCGCTCGAATATCAGCACGTTGGCGTCCACGGCCATGGCCAAGCTCAGGATGATGCCCGCGATGCCGGGCAAGGTCAGGGTGGACTTGAAGTAGGCCATGCAGGCGGTCAGATACAGCAGGTTCAAGAGCAGGGCCATGCAGGCCACGGCGCCGGAGAGCCGATAGTAGACCAGCATGAACATGACCACCAAGGCCAGGCCGATGAGGCTGGCGGTCAGGCCAGAGCGGATGGAGTCTTCGCCCAAGGTCGGGCCCACGGTGCGCTCCTCGATCAAGTTGACCGGGGCGGGCAGGGCGCCGGCGCGCAGTACGATGGCCAGGTTGCGCGCGACGTCATGCGTGAACTGGCCTTCGATGATGCCCGATCCTCCGCTGATGCGGGACTTGATGACCGGAGCGGAGTACACGATATCATCCAGCACGATGGCCATATGCTTGCCCACGTTGGCGCCGGTGAGATTGGAGAATATCGTCGCGGCCTCGGGCTTGAACTTAAAGGCCACCACGGGCATGCCGTAATCGCCGCCCGTCTCCACGCGCGCGGTCTCCAGCATGGCGCCGGTGAGGGCCGCCTCTTTCTTGACCAGATAAAGCGAGCTTTCCTTGCCTTGCAGGAGTTCCAGGTCCGCGGGCACGAGCTTGGCCGCGGCCGTGGAGACCTTCTGGTCCACGAACGCGCCCACGCCCAGTTCCGCGATCTTGCCCAGGGCTTTCTGGGCCGGGTCCGAGGCGTCCACCATGCGGAACTGGAGCATGGCGGTCTTGCCCACCAGCTCCTTGGCTTGGGTGGAGTTGGTTATGCCGGGCAGTTGGATGACGATCCAGCGCTGGCCCTGGCGCACGATCATGGGTTCGGCCACGCCGAACTGGTCTACGCGGTTGCGGATGATCTCGATGGCCCGGGCCATGGCGTCGTTGATATCGGCCTTGGCGTCAAGCTTGGCCACGTCGAGCTCCATGAGCATGTGGGTGCCGCCGCGCAGGTCCAGGCCCAGGTTCAAGAGCCACTTGGGCCGGGCGCGGTAGGCCTCCAAACGGGCCCGCTCCGCCGAGTCCAGGCTGTACCAGTTGATGGTGGGATAAAGCAGGAATATGGCGGCGATCACGCTCAGCAGTACGGCCGACCACTTCATCTGTAGTTTGCTCATCGTTATTTCCCCTGGGAACCGGCCTGGAGCGACTCCTGGGACGCGGCTGCGGCCTCGGCGCCGGCGGTCGCGGAAAGCACCCGGGCCACGGCGGAACGCGCCAGGGTGAGCTTGACGTTCTCGGCGAAGCGCACCTCCAGGTCCTGCCCCTTGAGGCCCACTATGGTCCCGTAAAGCCCGCCCGTAGTCAACACCTTGTCGCCTTTATTGAGCCCGTCCAGCATCTTCTGATGCTCGCGCACCTGCTTCTGCTGGGGCCGGATCAGGAAAAAATAGAATATGACGAACACGGCCGCGATGGGTATCATGTTCATCAACATATTAGGCTGGGCTTGTGATGGCATAGTCGCTCCTTCCTTGATTGTACTGTACTAGACGGCAATTCTAGCAAATTTACAAGAACAGAGGCGCCAGCACCAGGGTTATGGTGGCCAGCAGCTTGATGAGCACGTGCAAGGACGGTCCGGCCGTGTCCTTGAACGGGTCGCCCACCGTGTCGCCCACCACCGCGGCCTTGTGCGGTTCGGAGCGCTTGCCGCCGAAAGCCCCGGTCTCTATGTACTTCTTGGCGTTGTCCCAGGCGCCGCCGCTGTTGTTGAGGAAAGTGGCCAAAAGGATGCCGGCCACGGTGCCGACCATCAAGAATGCGGCCACGG
>JBAZVY010000074.1:0-10171 GCA_041660645.1 Elusimicrobiota bacterium
CCACCACATCCACGGCCACCGACTTCTTCTCCACTTCCAGGCGCGACACGTTGCGGAACATGATGCCCGCGGCATTGCAGGCTTCCAGGATCTCATGGATCTTGTTGTCGGGCAGGCCCTCCAGCAACCCCAGGATGGTCACGGCCTTGGCCGCCCGCGCCCGATTCACCAGTTCCTTGACGTCGCTGTCCTCCGTCACCTGCTGATATAGGACCCGGCGCAAGAACAGCGGTTTTTTAGATACCGTCTGGGCCGTGGTCTCGAGCATCTTGACCAAGGTATCGCGTTCGGCCACATATTTCCCGAGATAAAAAAAAGCGCAGCGTCTTATCTGATCCTTGCCGAACTTATCGGACGCCGCTCCCTCCGGGATCGGATCCGGGGGCTTGCATCCTCCGGGCAGAGGCGCTGAGGCCGGCGCGGGTGCGGGTGCGGGCGCCGGGGCCGTGGGACTCATACTCGGCGCCTTGGACCCGGAAGTCAAATCAATCTCCAACGGCGGCTGGATCTTGAGCCCGGTCGGCTGCGGCGCCGGTTTTGACGCCGGCACGGGCGCGGCAGCCAAATCGATCTCCAACGGCGGCTGGATCTTGAGTCCGGTCGGCTGCGGCGGCCGGACCTGGCCAGCCGCCGGCGCAGGCGATTTCCCGCTCGCCGGAGACTGCAGCGGGCCAGGGCCCGCAGTAGTCGCAGGCGCAGGCCGTTCTCCGCTCGCCGGAGACTGCGCTGATTTCTTAACTGGCTCACCGCCGCCGAACTTGCGCGGGCCCAGCTCTATAGACATGCTCCCTCCGGCCGGAGCCGGAGTCTGGGGCGCTGCCGCGGGCCGCGGCTGGGCCGCCGGCGGCACGCTGGGCTTAAGGACAGGCGCCGGCTTCGGAGCCGCTGCGGGCACGGACGGAGACGGCGCCTTCGGAGCAGGCGCAAGCGGGACGGCCGCCGGCTTAACCGCTGGAATAGGCGCGATGAAAGAAGCGGGAGCGGGAGGCGTCGGGGCCGGTTTCGGCGGGACCGCGGGAGACGCGGCTTTAAGCGGAGCCGCGGCCGGCTTCTTTTCCACCGGAGGCAGCGGGCCCGGGCCCGAGGCAGCCGCAGGCGCAGGCCGTGGCCCGCTCGCCGGAGACTGTCGCGCCGGAATCGGGGCGGGAGCCGCGGCCTGCGCCGCGTCGTTGCCGCCTAGATCGGAAAGGATGGAATCCAAGTCATTGAGTATGCCTTGGACCTCGTCGCTGTCCTCACCCTCTGGTTTATCTTCGGCCATAATCGCGTTCCGGGGTCATCCTTCCATGCTGGTGGATAGCCCCTGCAGCTTGAGCGCCACATCCTGCGGGCTGGTGGAGTTTTCCATCACGGTCTTCTCGTCGATCTTGCCTTCCCGGAATAGCCGGATGAGGTCCTGGTCGAAAGATTGCATGCCGTAATAGGCGCCGCTCTCGATGACCTTATAAAGTTCGGAGGACTTGCCTTCCATGAGATGGCTGCGGATCATGTTGCTGCCGATCAAGATCTCGGTGGCGGGATACCGGCTCTTGCCGTCCTTGGACACCACCAAGCGCTGCGCCACCACGCCCCGCAAGGTATTAGCGATCTGTTGGCGCACCTGATTGTGCTGGTGCGCGGGATGGGCGTCGACTATCCGGTCCACGGTCTGCACCGCGTCCATGGTATGCACGGTGGATATCACCAGATGCCCAGTCTCGGCCGCTGATATGGCGGCTTGCATGGTCTCCAGATCGCGCATCTCGCCTACCACCACCACGTCCGGATCCTGGCGCAGGACATGGCGCAGTGCGCTGCCGAAGGACTTGGTGTCCTTGCCCACCTCGCGCTGTACTATGGACGACCGGACGTCCACATGATAGAACTCGATGGGGTCCTCGATGGTTATGACCCGATAAGGGTAGCGCTCATTGAGATGGTTCAAAAAACTATTCATGGTCGTGGTCTTGCCCGCGCCCGTGATGCCGGCGAACAAGAACAGCCCCCGGCTCTGCTGGGCCATCTTCTTCAAGGTCTCGCTCGGCAGATTGAGTTCCTCAAAAGTGCGCAGCTTCATGGGGATGACCCGCAAGGACAGGCCCACGGACCCGCGCTGCAAGAAAGCGTTGACCCGGAAGCGCGAGACGCCCTCCAAGCTGTAGGCCAGGTCCAGCTCCTGCTCCTCCTCGAATATCTTCTTCTGCGCGTCGGTCATGAGCTGCATAGCCATGCCCCGGATGTCTTCGGCATTGGTCTTCTGCAGGTTGGAGGCCATGATCATGGCGCCATGCAGGCGAAAAGCGGGAAAGGAATCGGCTTTGAAATGTATGTCCGATATATCCTTTTGGACCATCAATTTCAACAGGTTTTTTATATCTATTGCCATGGCGCTGTGGGTCACTCCCGGACGATCTTAATACGGCGTAACGTCAACCAGTCCCAGGCCAAGGGACTGATTATCGCGTGATTAGGTATTTTAAGCTCTTGAGAGTTACCAGTCAATCGTTTCTTAATGTCGTACTCAGACAAGAACAGCCGCGGCCGGCCAGACGGCGGCTCCGGGCGCGCCGCAGCCCCATTCTCCTTAGGGGCGCGGCCCAGGCACTCGGTTATTATGTCTATTAGGTCGTCTCTATCTAGCATGTAAAAAGGAAAACTCGCCCCCGGCGCCTCGACTGGGGCGCCGGGGGAGGGACTTTCCGGCTACGGATCATTTATGCAGCTTGATGGCTATCTGTTCCAGATAGCGCTCCACGTCCTCATGGGGACGCGGTATGACATGGACCGACAGCAGCTCGCCCACCTTCTGGGCCGCGGCCGCGGCCGCATCCACGGCCGCGCGCACGGCGCCCACCTCGCCGCGGCACATGGTGGTCACCAATCCGGACCCGATCTTCTCGTAGCCCAGCAGCCGGACCTTAGCCGCCTTGGCCATGGCATCGGAAGCCTCGATCATGCCCACAAAGCCCTTAGTCTCCACCAGCCCTAACGCCTCTCTGACTTCTGCCATCTCCCCCTCCTTGTCTCCGTCTCCGACTATGGATATCAGCTATGCAGATGCGGCCCCTCGTGCGGCTTTTCCAGCATCGCGTTGCACTGACTGCAGCGCTTGGCCGGCACATAGGTGCGCACGCATTCGTCTTCCTGCGGCCACCATTCCTCGAAATACATATCCGCCCGCTTCTGGCAGCGCAGGCAAAAACGCTCCATGGCCGCGCCACAACAAGGGCAGAACCGCGGCAAGGCCTCGCCCGCCTGATGCGTGAGCGCGCCGCATGCGCTGCACTGCAAGTCCACCTTTAGTTGATATTTTACCGGCTTATTCTTCAATATCCTTTCCCCTCCGCGCCCTGTCCGCTGACTATGGACACGCTGGCCGAGGTCCCCAGGCGGGTAGCCCCGGCCTGGATCATGGCGTCGGCGGCCTTGGCGTCGCGGATGCCGCCCGAAGCCTTGACCCCCATGAGCGGCCCCACGGTCCGGCGCATGAGCCGGACGTCTTCCACGGTCGCGCCGCCCCCGCCGAACCCGGTGGAGGTCTTGACGAAATCCGCGCCCGCCTTCTTGGACATGATGCAGGCCCGGACCTTCTCCTCATCGGACAAGAGCGAAGTCTCCAATATGACCTTGAGCACCTTGCCCCGGGTCGCCTCGCGCACGGCCTTGATGTCGTCGTATACCAAGGAATCGTTGCCGGACTTGAGCGCGCCCACGTTTATGACCATGTCGATCTCTTCGGCGCCGTTGGCTATGGCGTCGCGCGCCTCGATGGCCTTGACCGTGGATGTAGTAGAGCCCAAGGGAAAGCCGATCACGGTGCAGACCTTGACCCCGGAGCCCTGCAGCAGCTGGGCGCTGTAGGCCACATAAGACGGATTGATGCAGACTGAGGCGAACACGTACTTGCGGGCTTCTTCGCAGAGTTTGGCCACTTCGGACTGGGTGGCATTGGGCTTAAGCAGAGTGTGGTCCACCATGCGCGCCACGGCCGAACACTTCTCCCCGGGCTGGCAGACCGCGATGCGGTCGGCGCCCAGAGCCTGGAGCTGGCTGGCGCTGGCCCCGGAAGTGGCGGCACAGCGGCCGCAGGCATTGCCTTCACATTCAGCGGGCAAGGGCCCGCTGCTCCCGCAGGCGCCGTCCGTATGGAAATTCGTCCGGACGGTGCCTGCGGAACTTCCGATACCGCAGGCGCAAGCTGTTTTCCTCTCGCCGGAGGGAGCGGCGCTGGGCTTGTGCGGCGCCCACTCCGAAGAGGCGAAGGTCTTGCCCGCGGACCCGTAGGTGGTCTGCACCGGGCCGGCCGGCCGCTTAGGAGACGGCTCGGATGAGCCGGGGCCGGAGGACTTAAGATAGCCCTGGGCCGACAAGGCCCGGACCACATCTTCCACGACCCTGCGCAGCTCTGGTTCGTTCATATAGTCATCCTCAAGTGTATTTTTTTGCCTGGCCGCCCACGGATACGCTGTCCACGATCGCGCACACCACGGTGCGCACGGGCGCGGCCTCATCGTGGAGCATGCCTCGGGCGGATCCGCCTTCGTCTACCACCAACACGATGCTGCCCGGGCCGGCTTGCACTCCACCGTCTAAAGCCATGACCGCGTCGCCGATGCGCGCGCCGGTCAGCGGGTCTATGGGCCGGACCAGGAGCATGCGCCGATCCGAGAGCGCGGCATGCTTGCGCGTGCTCCACATATTGCCCACGACCTCGCCTATGAACATATCAACCCCGAAAATCCCGCACCTGGCTGCCGTCCACGATGCCCACGACCGCGGCGTCTACGGGCGGCGCGTCCGCAAAAGCCACGGCCGCGTCCCGAGATGCGACCCAGAACACCTTCTCGGCTGCGCCCGCGCCCACCGAGTCGGCCGCCACGATAGGGTCGCCGACCGCGGACTCATCCTCCCAACGCAGGGGCTGGATGAGCAGCAAGGTCTTGTCGTCCAACGCCGGTTCCTGCCGAGCGCAGAACACGCGGCCCACCACCCGGGCCAATTTCACTTGCTGTATTTCCTCTCTATGCCCGCGATCTTGGCCAAGCGGCCCTCATGCCGGCCGCCTTCGAACTTGGTATTGAAGAACACGTTCAGGATCTCGGCCAGCACGAGCTCGCCGTGGGTCTTGCCTCCCAGGCAGAGCACGTTGGCGTCGTCATGGGCCGCGGCGAAGCGCGCCGAGACCGTATCATAGGCGGCCACGGCCCGGCAGCCCGGTATCTTATTGGCGGCCAGAGCCACGGCCCCGCCGAATCCATCCACCAACACGCCCCGGTCGAACTCGCCCCGGACCACGGCCTCGCCCACGAGCTGGGCCACGTCCGGATAGTCCACGCTCTCCAGCGAATGACAGCCGAAATCCGCGACCTCGTGCCCCAGCTTCTGGATGGCCTTCTTCACGAAATCCTTGGCCGCAAAGCCCCCGTGGTCGGAACCGATGACGATCTTCATCTGCCCACCGTATCTAGAAGCTGGCTGTTGGCCTGGGGGATGACCACATGCGAGACCAGGTTGGCCTCGGGCACGGCCCCGATGCCCGCGGCCATAGCCGCGCGCACGGAACCGACCGCTCCGCCCATGGTCACATAACCCTTGCCCCCGCCCACGGAAGTGCGGGTCTCGATGAGGGTCACGGACGCGGCCTTGGCCGCGGCGTCGGCCGCCCGCACCGTGGCGATGGCGTCCTTGGTCTCGATGATGCCGAAAGCGTCGAGCTCCTTCAGAGGCACGCGCTTGTCCAAGGTCTCCAGCACCTGGGAATGCACGTTGCGGATGAGCACTTCGTCGATGAGGGCCGAGCCCAGCATCTGCCGGCCGGCGCGCAGCGAGCTTTCCACCTCGCCCACCGGGCCGCTGATCATGACCAGGTACTTGCCCCGGGCGATGACCCCGGCCCGGGCCAGCTTAACCGAAGCCATCTTGCACATGGCGTCGGAAGCCTCGATGCCCTTGGCGATGGACGAAGATTCTAAGAGCCCTATTGCGATGTTAGCCAGCATAGTCACCTCACGCGATACGGAAATATCCCACCATACTGCACTGCAAAGGCCGCACGAAATGCGAGGGCTTGGTTATGCCGTCTCCGGTCGGCGTGCCGATGGACATGGAGGCATAGCCTTCGCCCATGCCCAGGCCGTAAAGGGTCGGGGCGTTCTTCACGAATATGGAGCACTGCATGCGCCGGGCCATGCGGGAAAGATTGCCTACGTTGGTGGAATACATGGCCGCGGTATGATGGTTGTCGCCTTCGGTCTGATAAGCCAGCTCGATGGCCGCGTCCACGTCCCGCACGCAGGTCACGGGCAGCACCGGCATAAGCTGCTCCGTCCACATCAAAGGATGCTCGCTGCCGACCTCGGACCACAGGAGCTTCACGGCCGCAGGGACCTCCAGGCCGACGCCCCGGGCGATGACCGCGGCGTCGCGGCCCACATAATCGCGGTTGAGCGCCGGGTCCTTGCAGCCCTTGCCTCCCTCCTTTATGACCAACTTGGTCACCGCCTCCATCTGCGCGCTAGAAAGCTCGAAGGCGCGGGGATCGGCGCGCAATCCGGCCAGCAGCTTATCTCGGGCGGCTTCGGTCACGATGACTTGCTTCTCCGCGATGCACAACACGCCATTGTCGAAACTGGCGCCGAATACTATATCTTGCGCGCATTTAGGAAAAATCGCGGTCTCATCCACCACCACCGGCGGCTTGCCCGGCCCGGCGGCTATGGTCTTGCAGGTTTTGCCCGTGGTCATGGCTACCTTCACGATGGCCGGACCGCCCGTGACCATGTTGAGGCGGGGTCCGGGATGCGCGAGCAAGGCCCGGGTGTTCTCCTGAGAAGCCGCAGCCACGGTGGTGATGAGTCCTGCCGGAGCCCCGGCCGAAACCGCGGCCCGCGACAGCACGCGCATGGCGTCCTGGCAGACCTTGACCGAGGCCGGATGCGGCGCGAACACCACGGAATTGCCCGCGGCCAATATGCCGATAGCATTGGATATGACCGTAGCCACCGGATTAGTGGAAGGAGTTATGGCCGCCACCACGCCGAAAGGCGCATATTCCACCAAGGCCATGCCCTGATCGCCGGTATAGGCCTTAGACTGCAAGTCTTCCACTCCGGGAGTGCGGGTAGCGCAGAGCAGGTTCTTCTGGACCTTATCCTCAGCCCGGCCCATGCCCGTCTCCTCCCGCGCCATACGGGCCCAACGCTCGGATTCGGAGATGGCCGCCTTGCGCATGGCCTTGATCACCGCGCGCCGGACCGCAAGGCCCTGTTCTTGGAACGTCTTCTGAGCCTGCGCCGCGGCCGCCACGGCCGCGTCCACGGCTGGGTACACCACCGCATCACCGGCGCCGGAAGCCGGGGCAGGCCCCGGCCCGCCGCCGATTTCCAACCCGTCCTGGGTCTCCAGGCGCTTAAGCACCTCGCCGACTATCTTGGCGATGTCTTCAGCCTGCATTCTTGTCCTCGGACTTCTTGAACACGACCTTGCCCCCCTGCTCCACGGTGTCTACGATCGCGAATATGACCGCGTCCACGGGATTGCCTTGGGTGCGCGAGGTCTGCCGGGCGCTGGAGCCCTGCACGAGCAAGACCAGCTCGCCCTCGCCGGACCCCACGGAATCCACGGCCACGATGGGGTTGCCCTTAGGGGCGCCGGCCAGGTCCACAGGCTGCACCAGAAGGAGCTTGCATCCGACCAGCTTCTCGTCCTTCTGCGTGCAGACTACGTTGCCTGTAACGCGCGCAAAGATCACGTCCGCGCGTCAGCGCGGACGCACTGACCCTCGACTCGAACACATTTCCATATCCTCGTCGGGACCCAGGCCTCCCGGCCTGGGCGCCCTCTCCACGATGACATTGGCGTCATGTGCCCTCCAATTACTTCCGGCGCGCCAGGTTCTCGGCCAAAGAGATGGGCATCTTGCCCTCGAGATCCGGGTGCGGCTGCGGTATCACATGCACGGACACCAGTTCGCCCACTTTCTGCGCGGCGGCGGCGCCGGAATCACAGGCGGCCTTGCAAGCCGCGACTTCGCCGCGGAACAAGACCGTGACCAGGCCGGTCCCCACCTTCTCATAGCCTACGAGCCTCACGTCCGCGGCCTTGACTGCGGCGTCAGCGGCTTCCACGCAGGCCACCAGCCCGCGCGTCTCGATCATTCCCAGTGCGTTCATTCTCGCCTCCCTTGCGTCATGCACATCATACGATATAAGCCAAGTCCCCGTTCTTGACGCCCGCGGCGTTGGCCTCATCCGTGTCCAGATGCAGCTCCAGACTGAATTGATCCGACACCCGGACCACCACGGAACCGAATACCGTGTCCCGGTCCGTGCCCCTGCCGACACGCAAACGTATCACCTCTCGGTCCTGCATGCCCATGGTCTGGGCCTCGGCCGGCGCCATGTGCAGATGCCGGCGGGATATTATCAGCCCCTCCGATATCTCCACCGCGCCATACGGCCCGACCAGACGCACGGGCCCGGAGCCTTTGACGTCGCCGGATTCCCGCACCGGGGGACGGGCCCCCAGGCCTATGGCATCGGTAAGAGAGACCTCCATCTGCGTGTGTGGCCTAAATGGCCCCAGCAGCCGGACCCCCTTGATAGAGCCTTTGGGGCCCACGATATCTATCTTCTGCTCCGCCGCATAGAATCCCGGCTGTTTCAGGTTTCGGAACTTGGTCATATCGCGGCCCGGGCCGAAAAGCGCCACGAAATGTTCCTTAGTGACGTGGATATGCCTATTGGATACTCCTATGGGTATGGGATTGCGGGAACGCTGCAGCCGCTTAGCTACTTCCGCGGACAGATCCCGGACCAACTCGGCGTTATCCATTCAGATGGGACTCAAGCCGCCTTGGCCGCGGCTTGAAAGCGCGCGATGCGCGCGAAAGACGGGGCCTTCAAGCTGGCTCCGCCCACCAGGGCGCCGTCCAAGTCCGGCTGAGACATGAGATTGTCCACGGTCTCGGGCGTGACCGACCCGCCGTAGAGTATGCGCAAGCCGGCCGCGAAACCCTCCCCATACAGCTTAGCCGCTTGCTTGCGCAAGAACAGATGGGCCTCCTGAGCCTGGGCCGGAGTCGCGGTCTGGCCCGTGCCGATGGCCCACACCGGCTCGTAAGCCACGACCACGGCCGCGAGGTCCGCCGGGGCGAAGCCCTTGAGCGCGCCGACCAACTGCGTTTCCAGAACCCGCCAGGTCTTATTGGACTGCCGTTCGTCCAAGGTCTCGCCCACGCACACGATAGGGACTAATTTGGCCGCCAAAGCCGCCTTAAGCTTCTTATTGACCGCCTCGTCCGTGTCTCCAAACAAACGTCGGCGCTCGCTATGGCCGATGATTACATGGGAACAACCCGCATCCACGAGCTGGGCCGCGGACACCTCGCCGGTGAAAGCGCCCTGCGCCTCCCAATGCAGGTTCTGGGCGCCCAAACGCACGTGCCCGCCTTTCAAAACCGCAGCCACGACGGTGATCGCCGGAAAAGGCACGCAGACCGCTACTTCCGCAGCGGCCCCAGTCGTGCCTTCGCGCACGGCTTTAGCCAATTCCACGGACTGCGCCAAATTCAGATGCATCTTCCAATTTCCAGCTATGAACGGGCGGCGGATAGTCGAAGCCATAAAATTTCTCCCTCGCGTGGCCATTTTGGCCACAGCGATACCAACGCCATAGCTTCATTCTAAACCAATTCCCATTAAATGTCAACCCTTCCCTTTAATGGTGCCAGGCGTCAACTTATGCGACTTATTCCGCTAATCGGTGACGGAGGTTGACTTTGTTGCGTTTACGGACGCAATTGTGCAATTAAATGCACTAATCGAACGGATAATCGCAACAAAGTCAACCTCCGTCACCGCTTACAGAATATCAATATTGGGACAGGGGGATGACTAATTCGCCTAAAGTGCCGGGATGGTAGTCTTCTTTTTGGTGGGACCTGATGCTTCGTTTTATGCGCATGCTATAGACCCCGGCTTTACGGGCTTCAGACAGGCTGGAGTCTTTATTCCCGAAGAACAGCACGAAATTACTTTTTTCCAAGAACGCCCGCTTGTCATTGCGGTCCCCCGCGAAATAAAACAGGGTCTTAGGAGTCAAACGCCGCCATTCCTTGCGCAAAGCATCCCCATCCGTAGAAGGCCGGTCCAAGATCACGGCCACCTTGAACCCGCACAGCCGCAAAGTCCAG
>JBAZVY010000075.1:0-10047 GCA_041660645.1 Elusimicrobiota bacterium
ATTGAGCTAGCCCGGAATAAGATAAAGATTTTAGCAGATTGCTCCGATCAGAGCAATTCGGCGCGCAAGGCATACATGACTTGCTTGAAGGAAAAAGAAGGGCTATGCTTTCGGCATGCAGCCTGAACAGTTGAGCCTAGACGAGGACTTCGCCCGGTTCTTGAGCGGCGTGCTGCAGCTCGATGGATTCTTCCCGGAGTTCCGGGCCGAGCAGATCAGCCGGCTGTTCCCGCACAGCGGGCTATATTGCTATCCGGACGGGCACCGGCTCATCGAACAGGGAGACGACGGCCGCGACCTGTACGTGGTCTATACCGGAGAGGTCTGCATCCATCGCAGCCTGGGCAGCGCTTCCGCGCCCTTGGCGCGTTTGACCTCCGGTGCTATCATAGGCGAGATGGCGCTGCTGCGCGACGGCTTGCGGGTGGCCTCGGCCGTGGTCTCCGGAGACAGCAGCATATTCCGCTTGGCCTATGGCGACCTGCAATACATCCTGCACCATAATCCCCAGCTCAGCTCGCATCTCGCGGCCTTGGCCGCCAAGAGGGCGCAAGAATGAGCGGCCCGAGCCGGGCCGGGCTGGCCTATTCCGTGATGCTGTTTTGGGCCGCGGCCGCGCAGGCGGCGGCGCCGGAGCCGCAGTGCCCCAGAGGCATGCGGCTCATATATACCGGCAATCCCTACAAGCCGCTGCAATGCACGGCTCCGGGCCAGAAGCCCCAGGATCCCCTCCCCGCCGCATCTCCCCGCCATGCCATCAACGCGGAGCCGCAGCCGACCCCGCGGCCGGATGGGGCGGGACGCGCGGAGTGGGCGGCGGAATCTTACCCGGGCGAGTCGGAAGAGGACGTCTTGGCCCCCAGCCTAGGCGTGCAGATCCGGCGGGCTCCGGAGGAAGCGCCGGAGGCCGCCTATCGCGGCTATCGCCTGCCTGGGGATGCGGCGTTCGACATCCCCGAAGATTGGCGCCTCAAGTCGGTCTGGAGCGGGGATGCGCCCACCCTGACTTTGGTCAAGGGCCGTCCGGGACGCCAAGCCGTGATCACGATCCGGCGCTATGACGCGAGCCAGGCCGGATTCCACGACCTGGGCATCGCTTTGCTCAAAGAGTTGGAATGGAGCTCAGGCCAGGAGGAAGACCGCGGTCCGGTCGGGGGGCTGGCCGCCCGCTTCGTCCATGCGAAGGGCTCCAGCCTCAGCGCGTTCGTGTCCGAAAGAGAGGACCGCTATTTCCGGCTCAACTACTCCGCCTCGCCTAAGGTCTATGACGCCTATCTGCCCGTGTTCGAGCGCCTGCTCGGCACGTTCCGGACCCTGGACGCGGACAGCATAAAATAACGATCGGCCGTCGCCCGGGATTCCAAGTCCCCGGATAACGGCCGATCGCTGCGTGTACTGGTATGCTTTTTAGCTGTGCTTGTCGTGCCCGGCTTCGGCGTAAGCCTGCTTGCCGGCCTTGAGCGCGGCGGCGAGCTGCTCTCTTTTATGCAGGCCTTCGTCCTTCAACTTGGCCAGAAGGTCGGACCCTTCCTCGCGCTTGTCCTTGAGCCAGTCTCCGATCTGCTCCCGGGTCTCCTTGCCGGCTTTGGGAGCGAACAGCACGCCCAGGGCGGCGCCGAGTGCCGCTCCAAAGGCAAAGAACATAAGGCTGGAACCATTGTTTTCGCTTGACATACTTCCTCCCCAAAAAATGGACGGCGGATGACGTCTTCGCTCTTTTATAACAGGTTGGCGGGAAGCTGTCAAGACCCAAGGAACTTGCGGCGTTTGATCTCGCGGTCCTTCTCGAGGGACTCCAGTTTCTGACGGTACTCGGCGTCCAATCGTTTCCAGCCCTCTTCCAGTGCCTGGCGGTGAGCCTCGTCGCGCTGGGCCAACTCTTGCAGGAATTGGGCGTGCTGCTTCTCCATGGCGGCTTGGTGCAGGGCCGCCTGCTCCGCCTCGCGCTGGTTCCAAAGGGCTTGGAGCGCGCGTTCCCGGTCCAGATAGCGCAGTTCGTTCTGAGCCGCGGCCTTCTGGTGCTGCTCGTGCAGGGCCTGGCGGGCTTGGCTCCCAGCGTGTTCCCGGCGCCGGAGGTCTTCCCAGGACTCCTGGTGCTGTTTTTCCAGCTGATCCAGCTTGGCCTGCATGTCCCCGGCCCGGGACCGGGCGTCTTCTTCGGTTTTTTTCACCAGCAGGTCCTTCTCGATCAGGGCGCGCTCCCGGGCATCCGATTCCGCCCGATGCTGCTCCGCCGTGCGGTCCAGGCGGGATTGCAGTTCCGTCCGGATGCGGGCGGTTTCGGCCGCGGACCGCTCTTTCTCTATGCGCAGGGATTTATCGTAGTCCGCGCGCAGAGCGTTGAGTTCCTCTTGATTGCGGCGGCGGGTGTCCCCCTCCTGGAGCAGCCAGGCCCCCTGGATCTCGCGTTCGCGCTGTTCCGCCGAGGCCTTCAGTTCTTCCTGCCGGCGCAGGGCCTCGGTCTCGATCTGCCGCAGCCGGGCCTCGAACGCCTCGCGCAGCTTGGCCGTTTCTTCATGGAACGAGCGCCGCTGCTGTTCCAGGGCCACGTCGTGGCGGGTCAGCAGGTCCCGGTCCCGCGCGGCCCATTGGCAGTCCAGGAGTTTTTGTTTTTGGGCGAAATCGGCTTCCACGCCCGCCTTCCAGGATCGGGACCTTTCTTCCTCGGTCTGCCGGAAGCGGTCCAGTTCCGCGAGCTTGGCCGCATAGGCCTCTTGCAGGGCCCGGGCTTTCTGCTCCAGCTGGTTCTCCAGGGCCGCTTTCTCGCTGGCCACGGCCCGGCTCTGCTCGTCGAGCAGCTGCTGGCGCAGAGTGTTGAACTCCTCGCGCGAGGCGGCGTCCTTGCGGGCGAAGGTCTCTTCCAGGGCTTGAAGCCGGGCAGCGTATTGCTGCTGCGCGGCCAGTTCCTTCTGCCTCAAGGCGCTGCAGCGCTCTTCGAACGCCCGCTCCAGTTCGGCCGCTTTCTTGGCCGTGAAATCGTCCTGCTGCCGAACCCGCTCCGCGTCCCGGCGCGCCGCCTCGTCCAGCAGCACGGCTTGGCGGTGCCGGAACTCGGACTCCAGCTTCTCGCGCTCCCGGGCCAGGTCGTGCCGGCCGGCCTCGTGGTCCACGTCGAGTTGGCGCACGCGCTGGCTCCAAGATTCCTGTATCTCCGTCTTCTCTCGGACCAGCTCGTCTTCGAAATTCTTCAGGAAGCGCTGTTCTTTGTCGCTCCAGGACTGCAGCAGGCGCTTCTCGTTGGCCGAGTAGGCGGCCTCGGACTCGGCGCAGCGCCGGGCGAAGTCCGCTTCCAGCTCTTGGCGCCGGGCGGCCAACTGGGCGTCGGCTTGTTGGGTGCGATCGGCCAGGGCGCGGGTGCGCTCCTCGAATTGGGCGTCTATGGTCTGGTCCAGCTTGCCGCGCGCTTCCTTGGTCCGCTGCCAGAGGCCGGTCTCGAGCTGGGCCCAATGGGCCTGCAGATCGCCTTCGCGCTGCGCGAATTGGGCGCTGAGCCGGGCTTCCCGCTCCTGGTACTCGCGGCGCAGCGCCTCCTCGGCGCGCAACAGCCGCTTTTCCCCCTCGCGCACGGAGGCTTCCACGGTCTTGGTGAGTTCCTCGATCTTGGCGCGCAGGGCCGCGATCTCGCGGTCTTTGTCCGCGATCTCGAGCTCCCGGCCTTTTAGGGAAGAGGACAGTTCCCGGTCCCGTTGTTGGCGCACCTGTTCGTAGAGCTGCATATCGTGCTCTACGCGTTTGGCCATCTCCTCCTTCTCGCGCCGGGCGGCCAGGACTTCGGCTTCCCGGCTTTCCAGCAGCTTCTTAAGCTGGGCCAGGGCGCCGGTCTGGGAGTCGCCGCGTTCCCGGTTGAGCGCGGCCATCTGCTGGAGTTCGGCGTGCAGGCGCGCCAATTCGGCCTCGGTCTGCAGGCGCGTCTCCTCCATGCGGGCCCGTTCTTCGGCCCGGACCTCCAGGCGCGCGGCGTTGCGCCAGCGCTCCTCGTCTTGGCTGCGCGTCTGGCGTTCCTTCTCCCAGGTCTCCACCTGCTTCTGCAGCTGTTCGGCCTTGGCGGCGGCGGCCGCGGCCAGATCCTCGTTGAGCTTGCGGCGCGCGGATTCGTCTTGGACCTCGGCTTTGGCCTTGGAGTTGAGGGCTTGCAGGTCGCGGATGGTGTCCAAGGCCCCGCGCAAAGCCAAGCGCGCGGCCTCGATGCTGTTGATCTCGCCTAGAGCGTCATCGTCCCACTGTTGCATTCGTGCCCGGCCCTCCGGGGGCCTGCATATTGAATATAGCCGACAGGTATTACGGAATTATTTAGCGCGGGGTCACTTGCCAGGAGGCGGCTTAAATGAATAAAATACGGGCATCCAAAGGGAGGGTCCGGTGAAACCAGAAGCGGCTCCGCAGAAGTTCGAGGTGGTGCGTTTGGCCGACGGGCTGTTCAAAGTAAAGCTCAATCAGGGCCGGGGATTCTTCAAGATCGGAGTGGAGAAGAAGCCCGGCGAGGCCAATTCCTTCTTCCTGGAGATAAACGGATCGCGCAAGTTCGAGGTCGGCAACGACTGCGACACTTGCCACTTCTGGTTCAAGTGCCTGCATGAGCCCCGGCTGTCCCGCAAGGTGGTCAACCTGCCCAAGGCCTTCCAGGTCCCCCGCCCCATAGATGAAGCCATGATCCAAGAACTGGCCCCGGTGCTGGACCTGCAGGAGAAGGGCGAGTTCGAGATATTCGAGACTTCCATAAACGTATCCGGCCCTTATGACAGCGAGGACGAAGGCTCCTATTTCTTCAACAGCGATTTCATGGAGCTCTGGGACATCGCCGACCCGCGCGAGGAGGGCCTGCTCTCGGGCTGGGAGCATTACGAGAACCAGCGGCCCCGCGTATATCGGCATAGCGACGCCAACGTGACCGAGACCCAGTTCGATTTCGTCGTCCCCCTGGTGCCTCGCGGCATGCTCAAGGAAGAGAATGTGAAGGTCTATCAGTCCATGATCGCCAACGGCGACCGGCCGCGAGTGCTGCTGTTGGGCATGTATCACCGCGCCATCCCGGAAGTGGTCCGGCGGGGCCGCAATAAGAACCTGCACAGCTTCTTCGCCGGCTTCGTGTTGGACGGCCATCATAAATTGGCCGCCTACCGCCGCGCCGGCGTGCCGGCCAAGTTCCTGGTCATCCTTTCCCATAAGGCCAGCAAGTATTTCCTGCTCCGGGACGAGGGCGCCGCGCCCCGGCCTAAGTTCGAGGAACGGCTGGCGGCTTTGGCCGCTCCCCCCGCGGCCTAAGGACTGCGTCACTTGCCGTCGGGCCGCCGGCGCGCTTTCATTGCGCGCGCGAGAGCTATATATAATTCCTTATATAGCCTGTAACCGAAAAGCCTTGCATTTAAACGGAACTGGGTTATACTATCGCGATTCGTGTGGGCCTAAGGTCCTAGATGGTGGTAGGACTTTAGACACTTAGTCGATAGGTCTTTGCGGGCCAAAATAACAGTATGACCTGGACCAAAGGTCCTAGAAGCATCCTAGCCTCGGCTCTCATCCTTTCTGGAGGGCTGGCTCTCTGCGCATTGCCCCCCCGTGGGGCCGCGGCCCAGCCGGAGCCCGTGGCGTTCTCCCATGCCGCCATCTCGTCCCACTCCGAACTAAAGGAACTGGGCCGCGATCTGGTGGGGCACCTGAGCGGCAAGAAGCCGGCATCCCTGGATGATGTCGAACGTCGGCTCAAAGCCGTGGCGGCCCGCCTGGGCAATGGCTCGATGCTCGATTCCGAGGCCGCAGGCATCCGCGCCGAGGTCAAGAAACTATCCGGTCTGTTGGAAAGCACCCGCCGCATGACCGACGGCGGCTCCGGCGCGGTCCATCCCCGGGTCCAGGGATTGGTTCGGGCCATGGCGGATTCGCCCCGGGGCGGCAACGTGGATCAGGTCGCGGCCTTGGTGGGCGGTCTGCGCGACGCGGCGGATAATCCCGAAGCCGCGGGCCGGGTCTTCGACAATCTAGGCCGCGCGCTCAAAGGCAATGCTTCGGCGCAAAGCCAGCTCCGGAACCTGCGCTCCGATCCTGCCGCGGTCCGGGCCATGGGCGCCGGCCAGCCCTCCGAGCCCATAGTCTATTCCGACCCCAGCCAGGTGCGCAAGGTCACGGGCCTGGAAGACGGCGCCCTGCCGGCTCCGGCCGCGGCGCGGCCTGCGCCCAGCCGGCCTCGGGCGCCCCGGTCCCGGGCCGACGTCAAGGCCGCGGCGGATGCCGCGTCCAACCCCTTCCTTAGTCTTCTGCCGGACGCGCGGGAGCGGCAGTTTAAATCGGAGCGCGCCGATAAGCTCGCGCGCCTGACCGAGCTGGCCCGGGCCGCGGCCGGCGGCGCCGGCGGCGACATGTCCGGATTGGTGGCGCGCTTGGCCGCGGCCCAGGGGCGCTTGCTGCAGGAACTCGGTTTTTCCTCCCCGGCTACGGACTATGAGGAAGAGATCCGCCGGCTTCAGGCCGTAGATGGCGCCGATCATGGCCTGGCCGTATACTTGGTGGAGCTCTCCCGCTATCGCGTGTTCATGCAGAACGCGCTGCAGGCCGATGCCATCGCCGCGGGTACGCAGGTGCAGGCCTGGGAACTCGGGCTCAAGGAGGCCGAAGGCGCGGCGATAACCTTCGAGCTGGAAAGCGAGGCGGGCCAGACCTTCGCCGGATTCCGTTATGCCTATGCCGACGGCAGTTCCCGCTTCCAGGGCGACACCGCAGACGGTTCCTCCGGCCTCTTGGTGGTCCGGCAAGCCGGCGTCGTCACCCGGAGCCTGGTCGGGTTCGATGCGCAGGGCGAGATCGCGTCCGCGCATTCCCGCAAGCTTTCCGAGCGCACCGGGCAGTTGCTCAGCGATGAGATGCTCGACATCGCGCGCAAGCTGCGCACGGTCAAGGTCTGGGACGAACAGGGAGTGTTGGTCCAGGAACTCAAGGATGACCGCGGCCGGCGCACGATAAAGGATTTCCGTAAAGGCTTGGTCATCGAGCCCACGGCTCCGGACCGGGCCCGGATAAGCGTGCTGCCCGGAAAGGGCCAGGCTGAGCCGCCTTTCAAGTATCAATACATCCGGATCGACAAGGATGGCACGCCGGTCATAGTCAAGACCGTGCTCAACAGCGGTTCCATAGCCGTCCCGATCAGCCGGCATGTCAGCAAGAAGCTGGATAATACGGGGAAGGTGTTGCTGGGCCACGATATAGCCTTGAGCGACTTCCTGGCCAAGCCCCAGGGCTCGGCCCGGGCCGAGGCCGGGCGCGCCTTGGCCAAGGAGATATTGGCCGCGCTTAAGCTCGACGACCCGGAACATGTCTCGGCTTTGGCCGGCTTCCTGCGCGACATCGATGAATATACTCCGGAAAGCGGAGTGTTGGGCATCGGCCTGAGCGTGACCGACAAGAACGTGTTCCGCTTGGCGTTCCAATTGCGGGATGGGACCAAGCGGATGATCGCGGCGCAGTTCATCGCGGGGTCGGCTTTCAACGGCAAGACCGCAAAGGTCAGCCTGGTCCTGTCCTGGCCCCTGACTGAGGATTCCGGGGGCCACGTTACCCAGGAAAACTCCGGCTATTGGCGCGAATATGGTTCGGATGATACCCGTTTGGAGTGGAGCGCGCAGGAACGCGAGCAGACCAAGGGCTGGTTCGGGCCGTTCCGGCACACGGACAAGATCCGAGATGTAAAGCTGGCGCTCTATGTCCGCAATCGCGCTTCCGGGCTATGGCAGATGCGCTCCGAAGAGGTCAAGAGCACGGACATGTTGGCGCGGGGCAAGACCTGGTTCGGAGACCTGGCGGACCGCACCATGGGCATACCCGCCATCGGCGGCCCCCTGGGTTTCTTCGGCGACGTAGGCAAGACGGCCTATAACAGCATAATCGGATTGCCTCAAGGGATCATAACCGCGGTGGGGCCGGAGAGCTGGCAGGACATGTACAGCTTGGAATATGCCGCCACCACGGCCAATAATCCGCTTTCCCGCAAACTATTCGGAGACAATCAGCTCGGCATGCTCACGGCCAATGCGCGGCAGGAACTCGATTCTAAGGTTCGGGAGGAGCGGCGCAAGGCTTTGCAGCATGGTTTCCCCCAGCCGCCGGATGTGGTGGAGCAGATCGTCAACGCGCCCATAGACGAGAAGGAGGCCGGCGACGTTTTGAGCCGCAACTATGGCGCGGGCTCCTACGGCAAGCGGCTCATCGCCGAGGGCGCCAAGTCCCAGGGCGTGACTAGCGCTTTGTTCACCGCGGGCGGAGTGGTCGTCGGAGCTTATGAGAGCATAACCGAGAGCATGTTCAATCCCCTGGTTTTGGCCACCTTCGGCCTGGGCCAGGCCGTAGCCGCGATAAAAGCCACGCAAGCCTTCGCCAATGGCGCGCGTTCCGCCATGATCGCGTATAAAGCGCTGAATTTCACGAAGAATATCGTGACCGGGGCGATCATGATGCCGTGGATGTTGAACGCGGTGGAGAACGTGACTAAGACCACGGAGGCCACGGTGGAGGGCCGCTTCGACGAGGAATATTTCAACCAGCTCAGCGCCACGGGCACGGATGTGCTGTTCGGCGGAATGATGTTCAAGGCTTGGCGCAATAACCGCCAAGCCAACCGGACGTTGGAACTCAAGCGGAAGGCCGGCGCGTCCGAGGTCACGGATCCGGTTAAGTCGTCGGCGGAGCCCGCGGCCGTAGAGGCCAAGGCCGCAGCCGAGGCGGTGGCGGAGTTCAAGGCTTCGGAACGGATCACGGTGGATCCGGCCGCGCTCGCGCCCGAGCCTGCCGTCGCCTCCGCGCCGCGGACCGGGCCCTTGGCGTCTGCGCGCGATTTTCTGAGCGACCGGCTGGGCATCCGCAGCAATGCCAAGGCGGCCTTGGCCAAGGCTCAGCTTGAGGCCAATGGCTTGACCGCCAGCGCTCAAGAGCGTCTGGCCGCGGCCGCGGGCCCGGCCGGGCAGGTGGCGCCGGAGTTGCGCATCACCGAGGCCGGCGCTAAGGCTCCGGACGTCAAGCTTGGAAAAGGCGCCGGGACCTCGGCCGCTCCCGCGCCTAAGCTCTTGGACGCGAGCGGCCGGGCCATCGCAGGGGAAGCCGGGCCCGCGCCTAAGATATTCGACGCCCAGGGCCGGCCTGCCAACGCCCCTCCGGCCCAGATACTGGCTCCTGACGGCCGGCCCGTATCCGAGACGCGCCATATCGCGACCAAGGTCATGGGCCCGGACGGCCAGCCGGCCCGGATCGTGGCCGGTGAATTCGGGCCTAAAGGCGAGCCCCGAGTCCGGCCCCAGCCCAAGGTATATCAGGCGGAATTCGGCGCTGACGGTAAACCTCGGATCCTGGGAGCTTTCCGGGTCAAGGAAAGATCGTCCGGCCAGACGTCTCGTCCGCGTCTGCGCCTGGCCGGCCAGGGCGCCCGCGTAAATTTCGTGGAAGAGGGCAAGCCGGCCGAGGTCAAGGCCGCGGAGCCGGCTAAGGTTGCGGGACTGGCTAAGAACGCAAAAGGCGGCAAGGGTTTCTGGAAGGACTTCGGACGCGAGTTCTCCAAGCGCAGCCGGGGCAACCGCAGTCTCGGCGAACTCTTGGCCAGCGGAGCCAAGATCTTGCCGTATGCTAATCTTCCCCGGTATGTGCCCAAGGATGATTTTGTCCCCCCGCCTGCGGAGGAGCGCGCCCCGGTGCTCGATGAGCCCAGGCCCGGACCTCAGGCTGGCCCTGGATCCGATCCGGTTGCAGGAGGCGGCCAGCCTGCTCCGCGGTCCCGTACCGCCGGGCTTAAGGATAAGCTGGCGGATGATAAGAAAACAGGCGACGATTCAGCTAAAGATAAGCCTAAGGCCCAGAATTCGGCTGAATTGCTTCAGAAAGACGGGCCTAGATATTCCGGAAGTTCTCGCGGCGTGGGCGGCGGCGGCGGCGGCGATGGCGGCCGCGGCGGCATCAAGACCGGAGATATCAGCGGCGTAGCTGGCGGCGGTTTTGGCGGTGGCGGTGGCGGCGGAGGAGGAGGTGGCGGAGGCGGCGGGGGCGGCGGAGGCGGAGCAGGCGGGGGGGGTGGCG
>JBAZVY010000076.1:0-9994 GCA_041660645.1 Elusimicrobiota bacterium
CCATGCGGGCGACGATGCCCAGCCCCAATTTGGCTTCGGCTTGGTCCGCGGTCGTGGCGGAGCGGTCCAGGGCTTTTAAGAATGATTCGCGGGCTTCGGGCAGGCGCTGCAGCGAAGCGTAAGCCCAGCCCCGCTGGTTCCATATGAAGCTTCCGGCGGATTCCTCCAGCGAACTCTTTACGATATAGGGCAGGGCCTCGTCGGGCTTGCCTTGGTCGCGCGCGAGCAGGGCCAGGTTCACGTTGGGCGCGGGCGCGGCCACGCCCAGCGTGGCCAGATAGCGGAAGGAACTGGAGGCTTCGTCCAGATGCCCGGCCAAAAAAGCCAGCCAGGCCGAGTTCACTGCGGAAGCTATGTCCGAAGTGCTCAGGGCCGGAGCTCCCTCGGGGTCTGCGGCCCGGCTCCGGGCGGCGCCGGTCCAGCCCCCGGCTATGGCCAGCAGGGTCAAGAGGCTGATCCTCAGCCGGTTCATCGTCTTCGCCTCTGGGTGCTGGTAGTGCGGACCGGACGCGCTGAGGGGATGTCGAGCTCGTCCGACGCGGCCGGAGCCGGCCGGTAGCGCGTCTTCTTATGCGGCACGCGCATCTCTACCTCCACTAGCAGTTTGACCGCACGGTCGCGGTTCCGGGGGGTGTTCAGCTTCAAGGCGGCCTGCGCCTGGTTCTGCAGGCCGGCTACGGGCAAACCTTGGGAGCGAGCCTGGTCCAGCACGGCCATAACCCGGTTGTAGCGATGCAGGACGCGGGTGGCCGCCAGCTGTTCATTGGACGCCGCGATCTCCAGGCCGCCGGCCGGCTGTCCGGCTTGCGGCGCATATTGCATCTGGCGCCATAGGCGCAGGTAGGGCAGCAGGCTTTGGGCCATCAGCCAGGCCAGCGCCAAGGCGATCAATAAGATCAGGGTCTGCCGCGAGAATATCCGGAAGAGTGTTTCCATATATAGTGCGCGTGAGGAATCTATCACTTTTAGACGGTTATTGGGAAGAGCGCTTACGGCTGCAGGAGTTCGTCGAGCAGGGCGGCGTCGTCCGCCGTCTTGATCGCGGGCTTCTCTATGGCCGCTTTTTTCACGCGCACTGCCCGCTTCTTGGGAGCCGGTGCGGGCGCGGCTGCGGCCGGTTCTCCGGTCGCCGCGGCTTCGGGCGAGCCCGATAGCCCCGGCAGTCCGGCTTCCGGCGCTGGCTCCGGCTTAGGCTCGGCATACCCGGGCATGGCTGGCGCGGCTTGGGGATTGGCCGGGGCGGCGGTCTGGGCTTTGCGCGGCGCCTTGCGGCTGCGCTTCTTTTTGGCCGGAGCCGGAGGCGCCGGGGTCTCGCCTTCGGACAGCAGGCCATCCAAACCCGTCGGATCCGCGGCTTGCGGCGGCGTGGTTTTTTCCGTGTCTATGAGGGTGGTCCCGGCTCCGCTGGGAGCCGTTCCGGCCTCGGCGGCGGCGGGTTTCTTCCGGCGCTTGCGCTTCTTGCTCGCGGCCGGCTGCGCCGGTGCGGGCGCCAGGGCCGCCTCTCCCACCGGCTCGGCCGGTTGGGGTTCGGTTTGGGGCATGATCGGCAGCGCGGGCGGCGCGGCTTCGGATGCGGCCGCGGCGGCGCGCTGGCTGCGCGTGCGGGATTTTTTCTTGGCGGCCATGGGCCGGCCGGAGGCCGCCAGCTTGGCCGCGTCGTTGATCGGAGTCACGGTCTTCTGGACCGGGCTGGCCTGGAATTCGTAAACGGTCTGTTTGTCGGAGCCCGGACTGGCTCCGTAGAAATTGACTTGGAACAGGTCGTCGCCTAGCTTCTCCGCCAGCCAAGATGCCCCGTGGGCCGTCGGGTGCGCGCTTTCTAGGCGCAGGCCTACGGATTCCAACCCATCGCCGGCGGGCCAAGTCTGGACCAGTTCGATGGCTTGGCGCTTAAGCTCTTCGGCCTGGAGGTTGGGGTCGGGAGCTTGGGGCACGATGTCGGCCGAGGGCGCGGCTCCGTTCGGATCCGGGGCCGCGGCGGCCGCCGGTTCCGAGACCTCGGATTTATCCGAGGTTCCCAGGAACCCGGACCAGAAAGCGAGCAGTCCCATGACCAGTACGGCTCCGCCGACCAAGGCCGCGACCAGAGCGGCTTTTTTGGGTTTGGGCTTGACCAGATCCTCGACCGGGGCGGATGCCGGCGGCAGGGGTTCCGGCGCGCCGGGCGGAGGGCTGCCCAGCAGGTCCTCGAGTTTGGACGGATGCGGCGTCGGGCCGGTCCGGTCCGCGGGGGTTTCCGGCCCCGGGAACATGGGAGCCGTCGGGAGGTAGTCCATGGCGGGCGGTGGGACGGCGGCGGCCGGTTCGCTGCCGCTGGGCGGCGGCAGGGACACGGTCTTGTCCGCGGACGGCCAGGCGGTCTCGGCTGCGGCCGGGATATCCGCGGCCGGTATCGGAGCCGAGGCGGGCGGCAGTTCTACCGGCGCGCCCGGATAGCCGGCCGCCGGGGGCAAGGCGTTCTGCGTAGGAGGATAATAGCCCTCTTCGGCCGCGGGGGGCTGGGCGGCGGCGGCCGGCGCCGCGGACGGAGCGTTGGCGCGTTCGGACTTTAGGTGTTCCACCTCCAGCGTGAGCGCGGACATGGTCTGGTTCTGTTTGGCTAGGAGGTTTTCCAGGTCCTTGACCGTGGTGCTCACCCCGGAAACCGAATTCTTCACCTCTTGGACCGATGATTCCATGTTCTGCACGAGGTTCTCTACGCCTTTGACCTCGCCTTCCACGGAGTTCTTGGCGGCCGCGGCCACGTCCAAGGACTCGCGCATGCGGGATACCGTGGCCATCTGTTCTTCCAATTCTTTTAGCTTGGCATGGAGATTGTCCTCGATGCTTTTGCGCGTGTCGAGTTCGTCGCGCAGATCGGAAAGCTGCGAGTCCTTGGCGCGGAGACCCTCTTGGAATTGGCTCAGCGAGTTTTCCAGGAAAGCCATTTTTTCCTGCAGGCTGCCTAGGGACGCGAGGTCTTTGAGGTTCGGCTCCGCGGCGGGCCCGGGACTAGCGGCCGGCATGGCGGAGGCGGGGACGGATCCGGCCGCGGTCTGGGCCAGGGCCGGCACCATGCCGGCGCGCTGCCAATCGCCCATGCTCGTGCCCTTGTTGCCTTCCGGGCAGACCAAGGTCTCCGAGGAGAATCCGGGCTGGCTGGACAGTTCGTCAGCGTCGTATGGGCCGCATACTTGGTTGCTCTGGAATATCCAATATTTCATATGGCTCGGTTAGCGCCGCTCACAGTATAACAGCATCCTAGTAAAAATCAATGACAAAGTTGTTAACAATATACTTTAAAATCGGAAAGTTGCAATACCCCCATCGATGTTTGCTATAATCAGCGTCCGGGGCCATTAGCTCAATGGTAGAGCAGATCCCTCTTAAGGATAAGGTTATAGGTTCGAGTCCTATATGGCCCAGATTTCCAGGACTGAGCGGCCCAACGACGAGCTCTCAGTCCTGAATTTTTAGGGCGGGTGGCGGAACGGCAGACGCGCACGGCTTAGGACCGTGTGCCGCAAGGCATGGGGGTTCAAGTCCCCCCCCGCCCATGCATTAGGAGATCACCATGGGAATATTCACTTCCACAGATAAGGTCAAGTTCAAGATAGTAAAGGAAGACGCGTGCGAGGCTACGTTCTCTGTGGATATCCCGGCCGTGCAAGTAGAGGCCGAACAGCATAACGCTTTGCTGCGCATCCAGCAGCGGGCCAAGCTCCCCGGCTTCCGGCCGGGCAAGGCCCCGTTGGACCTGGTGCGCCAGCAGTTCGGCGCGCATCTGCGCGAGGAAGTCCTGGATCATTTCGTGCATAAGCATGTGCCCGAGGCCATGCGCGAACTCAAGCTCGAGCCCGTGGCCTCGCCCGCGGTCGTGGACCTGAAGATGGATGCGGGCAAGCCCCTGCAGTTCCAAGTGCGCGTGGAAGTGCCGCCCCGCGTGGCGCCTAAGGATTACGCCAATCTCAAACTCACCAAGCAGAGTTATCCGGCGACCGATGAAGCGGTGGCCAAGCGCCTGGAAGAACTGCGCGAAGCGCATGCCCGTTTGGACCGGGCCCCGGAAGAGGCCGTGGCCAAGAACCATTATGTGGTCATAGACTACACGGGGTCCCGAGGCGGCAAATCCCTGCCTAATGCCAAGGGCTCCAACGAGCTCGTGGACATGTCCTCGGAACAGACCGTGGCCGGATTGGCCGACGGCCTGCTGGGCATGAAGCGCGGCGAGAGCAAGGACCTGACGGTCAAGCTGGGCGGCCAGGATACCCAGCTCTCGGTCAAGGTCCAGGAGATCAAGACCAAGATATTGCCGGCTTTGGACGCGGACCTGGCCAAGGACATGGGATTCGACACGCTCGATGCGCTTCAGGCCAAGCTCAAGGAAGTGGTCAGCGAGGAAGGCAAGGCCCGGACGGAACGCGAGCTCTCCGAGCAGTTGGAGGCCGCCCTGCTCAAGGCCAACCGGATGCCGGTCCCCAATTCCCTGGTCGAGGCCCAGCTCGAGCATATGATCGAGCGGCTGCAGCAGCAGCTTTTGGGCGGACGCGGCGAGTTCTCCCCCAAACAGTTGGAGGAGATCAAGCCCAAGCTCCGGACCCAAGCCGAGGACCGAGTGCGCATATCCTTCCTGCTGCCCGCCATCGCGGAGCGGGAGAAGATCACCGTGGCCGAATCCGATCTGCAGGCCGAATTGGAGCGCAGCATCGGCGCCCTGGAGACCGAGGACAAGAAGGAATCGGTCCGGCGCATGTTCACGGAACGCCGGGATGAGATCATGGGCATGCTGCGCGACCGCAAAGCCCTGGAGTTCGTCCGGGCTAAAGCCGTCATAACCGAAACCGCCGCCAAGTAGCCCCGTGGGGTTCCGCGAAGCCGCGGAAATTGGGTATCATGATTATATGAATCCTCCCTCCTCTCAGAAAAGGCCGTTGCGGCTGCCTTTGCTGGCGGTCCGCGACCTGGTGGTATTCCCCCACATGGTCTTGCCCCTGTCCGTGGGCCGGGCCAAGTCCATAAAAGCCCTGGAAGCCGCCATGGCCAGCGGAGACAAGCTCTTGGGCGTAGTGGCCCAGCGGGACGTGGCCATCGAGGATCCTCAGCCCAAGGATATATTCTCCACCGGCGTGCTCTGCGAGGTCGTCCAATACCTTAAGATGCCGGACGGCACCTTGAAGGTGTTTTTGCAGGGGCTCTGCCGCTCCGTATTCTCGGGAGTGGCTTTCACGGAAGACAAGGGATATTGGGAAGCGGACCTGGAATATCCGGAGAAGTCCGAACCGATGACTCCCGAGCTCAAGGCCCTGATGCGCCACGCCTTGGAGACGGTGGAGGAACATTTCAAGCTCAGCCGGCGCGGCGGCGCCGACGCTTTGGGCGTGTTCGCCCGCATCGAAGACCCTTCCCAGCTCGCCGACACCGTGGCCGCGCACGCCCTGGTCAAGAACCCCGAGCGCCAGGCCGTGCTGGAAGTACTGGCGCCATCGGAGCGCCTGCTCAAGCTGTTGGAGATGCTCAAGTCCGACCTGGAGATACTGTCCTTGGAGCGCAAGATCCATACTCGGGTCAAGAGCCAGATCGAGAAGAGCCAGAAGGAATATTATCTTACGGAGCAGATGAAGGCCATCCAGAAGGAGCTCCGCCAGAAGGATGATTTCGCCCAGGAGATCGAGGATCTGCGCAAAGCGGTGCGCGCGGCCCAGATGCCGGGGGCCGCGCAAGAGGCGGCGCTCAAGGAACTCTCGCGTCTGGAGAAGATGATGCCCTATTCTCCCGAGGCCACGGTGGCTCGGACTTATCTGGATTGGATGATCCACCTGCCCTGGGCCAAGCGCACGCGCGACAATCTGGACATCGGGCGCGCCCATGAGATACTGGAGGCCGATCATTACGACCTCAAGAAGATCAAGGACCGCATCCTTGAGCATCTGGCCGTCTGCCGCCTGACCAAGGGTTTGCGCGGCCCCATACTCTGCTTCGTGGGCCCCCCGGGCGTGGGCAAGACTTCCATCGGCCGTTCCATCGCCCGGTGCATGAACCGCAAGTTCGTGCGCCTTTCCCTCGGGGGCGTGCGCGACGAGGCCGAGGTCCGCGGCCATCGCCGCACCTATATCGGCTCCCTGCCCGGCCGGATCATTCAGTCCCTGCGCAAGGCCGGCAGCAAGAACCCCCTCTTCCTGCTCGATGAGATAGACAAGATGGGCATGGATTGGCGCGGCGATCCGGCCGCGGCCCTGCTCGAGGTGCTCGACCCCGAACAGAACTCCGCTTTCATGGACCATTACCTGGACGTGGAGTTCGACCTTTCCCAGGTCATGTTCATATGCACGGCCAATACCTTGGAGGGCATCCCGGTCAGCCTGCAGGACCGTCTCGAGATCTTGCGCTTCTCCGGCTACACCCATAAGGAGAAGCTGCTCATCGCCAAGACTTATCTTTTGCCCAAGCAGCTCAAGGAGCACGGCATCCCGGCGGGCCGGGCCGCCGTGTCCGACGGCGCCATGGAGAAGGCCATCGATGAGTACACTTATGAGGCCGGGGTGCGCAATCTGGACCGGGAGATGGCCAGCCTGACGCGCAAGATCGCCAAGCGCATAGCCGCGGGCGAGGCCGGTACGATCGCGGTGACCGCGGCCAACCTCTCCGACCTGCTGGGCGCGCCCAAGTTCCATCGCGACCGCAACACCTTCAACGCCCTGGGCGTGAGCACCGGCCTGGCCTGGACCGAGGTGGGCGGCGTGACCATGGCCGTGGAGGCCGTGGCCGTGCCCGGCAAGGGCGAGCTCCGGCTCACCGGCAAGCTCGGCCAGGTCATGTCCGAGTCCGCGCAGGCCGCTTTTTCCTATATTAAGTCCCTGGCCCCGGATCTGGGCGTGTCGGCGGAGGCGTTCAAGGACATGGACTACCACGTCCATGTCCCGGAAGGCGCCACGCCCAAGGACGGGCCTTCGGCCGGCATCGCGATCGCGGCCGCCCTGCTCAGCCTGGTCAGCCGCCGCAGCGTGCTTCCGGGCGTGGCCATGACCGGAGAGCTGACCCTGCGCGGCCGGGTGCTGCCCATCGGCGGGCTCAAGGAAAAGACCTTGGCCGCGTACCGGGATGGGATAAAGACCGTGCTCTATCCCGAGGGCAACCAGAAGGATCTGGAAGATATCCCGGAGGATATACGCCGGGAGATCCGGCTGGTGCCGGTGAAGCATTTTCGGGAAGTCGTGGACGTGGTGTTGGGGCCGGCGCCTGTGGTATCGGAAGTCCCGCCGGCCCCGTCCGAACATGTGCCCTTGCCGACGGTATGCGAAGAGGCCCGCCCCAAACCCGTGCTGCCGGGCCGCCGGCCTTGGCGCGAGGGCGGAGCGGCCGCCAGAGGTGTGTCATGAATAAGCCAGCTGGGATAATGTTGACTCCGGGGCCGACCCCTTTGCCCCCCGAGGTGTTGGAGGCGATGTCCCGTCCCATACTGCATCATCGCACCCGGGAGTTCGCGGAACTCTTCGCCTATACCCTGTCCGAGATGCAGTACGTGTATCGTACGGAGAACCCGGTCCTGCTCATGACCACTTCCGGCACCGGGGCCATGGAGTCATCCGTGGTCAACCTGCTCTCGCCCGGAGATCGGGCCGTGGTCCATTCCACCGGCGCGTTCGGGGACCGTTTCGTCTCGATACTCAAGGCTTACGGGCTGGACCCGGTGGTGGTGTCCGAGCCCTGGGGCCAGGCCGCCGATCCCGCTAAGCTTGCGGCCGCCCTGAAGTCGTGCCCGGGGGCCAAGGCCGTGTTCTTCCAACATACCGATACTTCCACCGGCGTGGTCAACGACGTGAAGGCCCTGGCCGAGATCGTGCGCCGCAACAGCGGCGCGGTGACCGTGCTGGATTCCGTGTCCGGCCTCGCCGCGGAACCCTTGGAGACGGACGCTTGGGGCCTGGACGTGGTGCTCACCGGCTCCCAGAAGGGGCTCATGTGCGCGCCCGGCCTGGCCTTCGCCGCCATATCCGAGCGGGCCTGGAAGCTGGCGCAGGGCGCCCGCCTGCCCCGTTTCTATTTCGATTGGCAGACCATGCGGCAGTCGCTGCCGGATCGGGAGACGCCTTATACCCCGGCCATCAGCGTGGTCGCGGGCCAGGCCGCGGCCTTGAAGCTCATCCGGGCTGAGGGCATAGAGAACGTGTGGCGGCGCACCGCGGAGCTGGCCAGCTATGCCCGGGCCCAGGCCCGGGAACTGGGCTTGGAGATGTTCGCCCGGGATCCGGCCCATATACTCACCGCCTTGTGCCTGCCCCCGGGAGTAGACGGCAGCGCATTGATCGCCGACATTCTGGCCGAGGACGGCATCGCCATCGCCGGCGGTCAAGGCCGGCTCAAGGGCAAGGTGGTGCGGGTCGCGCATATGGGCTATATCCGCAAAACCGACCTGGATGCGGGGTTTGCCGCCTTGAAGCGGCGCCTGCCGCCCCGGCGCGGAGGCTGAACCGGGATGACTGCGCTGGCGGCTTTAGACTTCAAGTCCGTTACCAAGACCTATAGCCGTTCCCATCTCGGCCGCACCACGCGCACTCGCGGCATCGTGGAGCTGTCCCTGAGCGTGCCCGAGGGAGAATCGTTCGGGCTTTTGGGCCTCAACGGCAGCGGCAAGACTACGACTTTCAAGCTGGCCTTGGGGCTGCTGCGGCCGACTTCCGGAGAGGTCCGGATAATCGGCCGCCCGCCGGCCGATGCCGTGGTCTTGGCCCATGTCGGGTTCCTGCCGGAACTGCCTTATTTCTATCCCTTCCTGAGCCCGGCCGAAGCCTTGCGCTTCTACGGCCGCCTCTCCGGACTGGGCGGCTCCGAGCTGTCCGGCCGCATCGCGCAGGTCTTGGAGCTGGTGGGCCTGGCCGCGCAGCGCGACCGGCGCATGGGAGATTTCTCCAAGGGCATGGTCCAGCGCGTGGGCCTGGCCCAGGCCGTGCTGCATGATCCCAAGCTCATCATACTGGACGAACCGGTAAGCGGCCTGGACCCTTTGGCCATCAAGGAGTTCCGCGACCTGTTGGGGGTCTTGCGCGGGCAGGGCAAGACTTTGATCGTGTCTTCGCACAGCATATCGGAGTTGGAGCGGCTCTGCGACCGGGTGGGCATACTCAAGGATGGCCGCCTGACCCGGACCATCGCCCATACCGAGTGGGAGTCCGCGCCCGAAGGCTTGGAAGGGCTGTTCATAGAGGCCGTGCGATGAGGAATAACGGCACGTCACGCGGCCCCTGCCCCAGTACGGCTATACGGACAGGCCGTAAGATGAAGAACTCACTGCGCAACATCGCCATATTAGCCGCCACCTCCTGGCAGGAAAACCTGCGCAACCGGTTCTATCTCCTGGCCCTGGCCTTCGCCGGAGTGTTCTTGTTCATGAGCCTGATATTGGGCGTGCTGGCCGTGGAGCAGGAATCGCGGGTGCTGCTGGATTTCGGGCTGGGCTGCATCGAGCTGATGGGATTGGCCGGAGCCGTATACGGGGCGACTACCATGGTCCTGCGCGAGATGGAGACTAAGACCATATATCTGATCCTGACCCGGCCCGTGGGCCGGGGCGAGTATTTGATCGGGCGGTTCTTGGGGCTGATGCTCTCGGTCCTGGCGGCCATGGCCCTCATGGCTTGCGTGCATCTATGCATACTCTGGGCCAAGGGCTGGCGCGGCCCGGAGCCCTACTTGGGGGCTTGGCTGGGGGCGTATCTTAAGGTCGTCGTGACCGCGGCTCTGGCCACGTTCCTGGCGGTATTCTCGTCCTCCGTCCTGACCGCCGGGGTGCTCACCGGGATACTGTGGGCCCTGGGCCACTTCCTCTCCGAGCTGCGCTTCCTCATCACGCACGGCGCATCGCGTTGGAACGTGGCGGCGCTGGGCCTGTGCTCTTACGTGGTGCCGGACCTGCAGCTCTTCAACTTGCGCGACCGCGTCTCGGCCACTTCGCTGTCCTCGCCGGAGGCGGGGGCGGCCTGGTGGCTGCTCTATGCCGCGCTGTATTGCGGGGTGTGGC
>JBAZVY010000077.1:0-9926 GCA_041660645.1 Elusimicrobiota bacterium
CTGCGGCCCAGCCGGCTACCAACAGCGAGCATATCCACAGGTTGCGCATAGGGAAATCCTATCAAAATACCACGAAGCTCAAGGCAGCCGATGCACCGCCGCAAGACAGAGCTTATCCGTAGCCGCGTCCACGGCCCCGCGATCCAGCTTCTCGCCGTTGATCAGGACCGCGAAAGCGTAAAGCCGTCCGCTGCGCGAACGCAGATACCCGGCTAGATTGCGGCCCAAAGACACGGTGCCGGTCTTAAGCCGCATGCCTGCGGCCGCGGGATCGCCGTTCATGCGCTTGCGCACGGCCCGGTCCACTCCGGGGATGCCCAGGCTATCGTAATAGACCGAGGCCCAGGGCGAGGCATGCATATACCGCAATATCTTCACCAGCCCGGCCGCGCTCATGCGGTCCGCTCCGGACATGCCGCTGCCGTCGGCTAGATGGAATTCCGAATCCGCCAGTCCCGCGGCCCGCAGGAACCTGGAGACCACCGAGAGCCCGGCCTCGGAACTGCCCCGCCCCTCCACTTCCCGCCCTAAAGTCTTGAGCAGTTGCTCGGCGTAGAGATTCTGGCTGTTCTTGTTCACGACCGACAGAATCGCAGACAAAGGTTCCGATTCCCACACCAGCAGCGGAGCTAGTTCTTCCTCCCGCAGTCCGGCATCATCCCAATCCTGAAGCTTAGACACCTTCAGGCCCTGGGCCTTCCATATCGACTGCAGGGTATGCGCCGCGAAACGGGCGGGCTGATGAACGGACACATGGTCGGAGCGCTCCCCCCCGCCGGCGGGGATGGACCCGAAGAACTCGACCTTATTGGCGCCGGGCGCACGCCTATAATCCAATGTGAAGGCGCTGCCCGGAGCGCCGGTCACGGCCCGATTCTTGACTTTCATGTAGCCGAAATCCGGCTTTAAGATTATGCCTGGCCGCTGTCCCGGCTGGCGGCCGGGGACAAAAGTCAGGTCCACGCAATCATCGTTGAACGCGATGGCGGAGATCTGGGCTTCATACCAATAGGACAACTCCTCCTCCGGCCAACTCGGGATGGTGACCGGGCCCTCGAAGTATCGCTCGTCCAGGACCAAGCGCTTGACCTTGCTGACTCCCAAGGCCGCCAGAGACCCGCCCCATATCCCGAATACCTCATAAGGGCTGGAATGGTTTCGTCCGGACAAGGTCGGGTCGCCCGTTCCCCGCCAGACCAGGACCGAGAGCTGGCCCCGGCCGGGATCATCCTTGCGGGCCAAGAACGTGGTGCGGTACCGGAAATCCGGCTTCAAATATTCCAGCACCGCTCCGGAGACCGCCAATTTAGCCGTAGACGCCGGGATCATGGCCGCATCCGGCTGGCGGGCATAGGCAGTGGCTCCGTCATCCAAAGACACGAACAAGACGCTCACCGCCGCGCGGCTGAAAGGCGCGGCCGAGAATATGGCCTCCGCCGCCGCCGCCAGGTCTTGGGCCTGCGCCCGCCCGGCCCAGGCCAGACATAAGGACAACAACAAGCTCTGCGCCATGCCCGATTATGATACCACAGATACCAAAAAAAGGCCTGTAAAACCCAGGGCCTTGACGGCCAGAACGCGCATGCTATACTATGGCGCTATGCCCAAAGTCTTAGTCGTGGACGACGATCCCAACGTATCCAGCCTCGTCCGGATATTGCTGGAGGTCAACGATTTCGAGGTCCATTGCGTGTCATCAGGCATGGACGCACTGCGCCTGCTCGGCATCCCCTGGCCCACGGGCAAATCCCGCAAAGCCAGCTACGAACCGGATCTGGTCGTCATGGACTTCGAGATGCCGGAACCCAACGGCTACCAGGTGCTCAAGCGCATGCGCGAAGAAGACGCTACCCGCAGCCTCCCCGTGATCCTCGTAACCGCCACCAAAAAGGATATGCGGGAGATGTTCCAATACGACGCCACCTCCTATTTAGAGAAACCGTTCGAGAACGCGCATCTCCTGGCCCTGGTGCGGAAAGTCTTGCCGGATGCGCCGGCGCAGGGCTCGACTATAAGCCGCATCAAGGAGAAAGCCCCCAGCAAACTAGAATTCGAATACCCCCATCCCTTGGCCAAAGCCAAAAAAGCGGATTCCACGGATAGGTTCAAGCTTTCCCGGCCGCTGACCCGGCCGCCCCGGTCCCTGCCCCCGGCGATCGCGCCGCAGGCCGAGCCGGCCGCGGAACCGCCGCCCGCTCCCAGCACGCCCTTGCACCCGGCCGGCCGCTCCCAGCCGCCCGCGCCGGCCCCCGGACCGGAAGCCGCGCCCCAGCAGGTTTTCCATTACGCTCCGCCCCCTCCGGAACCGCCGCGCCCAGCCCCCCGTCCCACTCCTCAGCCTTCGCCCATGGAACCGCACAAGGTCCCGGATATGAAGGTATCGCAAGAACTAGAGATCAACATGAAGCAGTTGCTCATGCGCGTGGGCGACCTCTCGGGCCTGCTGAACTCGGCCGATATCGACCCCCTCACCCTGCCCGAAAACCAGAAGCCGCGCGCCACGCCCGAACTGGACAAGGATTTCTCCCCGGTCATCAAGATGGTCGATGAAATAATCGCCGAAGGCATCAAACGCGGCGCCAGCGACATCCATTTCGAGCCGGATGAGACTAGCCTGACCATCCGCATGCGCGTAGACGGAGAACTCCAGCGCGTGCTCAAATTCCCGGCCGCCGTGTCTCCCAAGGTGGCCGCGCGCCTAAAGATCATGGCCTCGCTCGACATCTCAGAACGACGCCTCCCCCAAGACGGCAGCTTCGCCTTCTCCGCAGGCGGGCGGGACATAAAATGCCGCGTGAGCACGCTGCCGGCCGTGGGCGGAGAAAAAGTGGTTTTGCGCCTGCTGCACCAAGGCGGCGTGACCTTGGCCTGGAGCAGCATCGGCATGAGCGTACGCGACCGCCAATGCGTGGACGCCATACTGCGCAGCCCCCAAGGCATCATCCTGGTCACGGGCCCGACCGGCTCCGGAAAATCCACCACCCTGCACATAATGCTGCATACCCTAAACACTCCGGGGCGCAACATCGTGACCGTGGAAGACCCGGTGGAATACCGGATGGCCGGCATCACCCAAGTGCCGGTCAATCCCGATGTCGGCATGACTTTCGAAAAAGCCCTCCGGTCTTTCCTGCGTCAGGACCCCAACATCATACTAGTAGGCGAGATGCGCGACACGGAGACCGTGGAGATCGGCATGCGCGCGGCCGTGACCGGACATCTGGTGCTCTCCACCCTGCACACCAATTCCGCTCCCGCTTCCATAACCCGGCTCATCAACATGGGCATAAAGCCCTATATGATCGCCGCATCCCTGCGCCTGGTGATAGCCCAGCGCCTGGTCCGCGTCCTATGTCCGGCCTGCAAGACGCCGGCCCAGTTGGCCGAGGAAGAACGCCTGCTGCTAACCCCGGAAGAATTGGCCGGCCTCGGACAGATCTTCGCGCCTCGCGGCTGCCCGCAATGCTCCAAGTCCGGTTTCCGCGGCCGGCAAGCCATATTCGAGGTCATGCCCCTGGACAGTTCGGACATGAAGAAGATGCTGCTGGAAGGCAACGAGGAGAACATCCTAGCCCAAGCTCGCAAAGAGGGCATGCTCACGCTGCGCAAAGCCGCCCTGGACATGGCCGCCGCCGGCCGCACCTCCATGCCCGAAGCCATGAAGGTCTTCTTCAGCCACTGACCGGACCGCGCCTTCAGCGCGGCATGCGCTGCCTTCCCGCCAGATTGCTGACCACGGTCACCAATTCCGCAGGATCCACCGGCTTGGGCAGATAGATCTGATACCCGGCCAACAACGCCCGGGTCCGGTCCTCGGGACGGGTATACGCGGTCAAGGCCGCGGCCGGTACGTCTCCTCCGAGCTCCAGCGGCCTGGCCCGCACGCGGCGGATCAGCGAATACCCGTCTTCTCCGGGCATGGCGATGTCGCACAGCAGGACGTGCGGCACCGAGGCGTCCAACTGCTCCAGCGCCTGGGCGGCATTTAGCACCGCTCGGACCCGCGCGCCGCAGCGCTGCAGCACCGCCTCCAGCATGGTCAAGGTATCCGGTTCATCATCCACTATGATCACATCGACGCCGGTCAGAACTCCCATCATCTTGCCCAAAGGCCCTAACGCGGCCGCGGGCTCGCCGGCAGCCGATTTAGGCAGGCTCACGCAAGGTAAAAAAACCGAGAATACGGCCCCGCCCAAGGGGCCGCCGTTGTCGGCCGCGACCCGGCCGCCATGCAATTCCACGATGCTTTTGACGATAGCCAGGCCCAAGCCCAGACCGCCGTGCTCCCGGGTCAGGGAGGCTTCCGCCTGGCGGAACAGCTGCAAAAGATGGGCCAGGAAATGAGCGGCTATGCCGGGGCCCGAATCCGCCACCTTGACCACGGCCTGGTCCCCCTCCCGCTGGAGCGTCAAGGCCACGCTGCCGTTCTTAGGCGAGAATTTTATGGCGTTATGCAGGAGGTTCCAAAACACCTGCTGCAAACGAGAACTGTCTCCGGACACGCCGACCCCGGAGTCGATCTCGGCTCTCAAGCTTATGCCCTTGGCCTCGGCCAATATCCGCAAGGCCTCGCAAGCCCCCCGCGCCGACCGCCCCAGATCCACCGCGCTTTTATCCAGGGCCAATTGCTTCCGGGTCAAGGTGGAGATATCCAGCAGGTCTTCTATGATCTGCCGCTGCAGTTGCATATTGCGGTCTATGACGTCCAAAGCCCGTTTCTGCTCATCGGCGCTGAGGCCGCCGGAACGCAGCAGCCAGTTCCAACCCATGATGGCGGTTATGGGGGTGCGCAATTCATGCGACACTATGGCCAGGAACTCGTCCTTGGCCCGGCTGGAGGCCTCGGCTTCGGCCCGGGCATGATGCTCCAATTCCAACAGCCGCGCGCGTTCCTCTTCCACTTTCTTGCGCTCGGTTATGTCTATGCCCACTCCGATGAGGTAAGCGAACTCCTTGCCCATCATCACCGGGCTGCCATGCCACTCCACCAGCAGGCGGCGGCCGTCCTTGGCCAGGAGATGATTCTCGTTGACCGTGGACTTATGCAGCACGGATATGCGCCTGAATATCTCGCTCAATCCCGCATGCTCGTTCTCCGGCACGAACTTGCGCAGGTAATCGGCGCCCGTCACCTCGGCCAGGGTATAGCCCAAGGCTTGGAGCATGACCTTGTTCATGAGCAGGAGTTTGCCGTCGCGGTCTATGGCCGTGAAGAAGGCGGGGGAGGATTCTATGAGCATGGCGCTGAAATCCCTCTCCCGGCGCGACTCCTCCTCGGCCGCGCGCCGGGCGGAGATATCGTCTATGGTGCCCAGCATGCGCTGCGCGCGGCCGGATTCGCCCATGAAGCTGCCATGGTCCTCCACCCACATATAGGCCCCGGATTTCAACCGGAAACGGTAAGTGCACTCATACGGCGCATTGTGCCGGCGCGACTCCTCCATCCGCCGCAGGACCATCTCTCGGTCATCCGGATGTATGGACTCTTCCCAACGTTTGATGTCGAAATCCGCGAACTCGGACGGCGAGTAGCCGGTGACCTTATATATGGGCCCGGACCATACGATACGGCCGCAATGCACGTCGTAGTCATATATGAGCTGCCCGGTCTTCTCCATCAATATCAGATGCCGTTCTTCGTTGTCCACCAAGGCTTTTTCCGCTCGGCAGCGCTCGGTCACGTCCACGGCCAGGCCGATGACGCTGGCCAGCCGCCGGTTGTGGTCGAACCGGGGCGTATAACACACTTCGAAATACATATCGCCCACGGATACGGTCTGGCAGAAGGCGTCCCCGCGCAGGGCCCGCCGCAGTCCCTCCACCACGGCCGGGCTATCCGCGTACATAGTCAAAGCCGAGCGGCCCTTGACCTGGCCCGGGCGCAGACCCAGCTTTTCCAGGGCGCCGCCCAGGGAGGACTTGAAGGTCCCCTTAGGATCCAGCTCGAACATTATCATCGGAGACTTGTTTATGATCGCGTCGATGCCGGGGCGCGCATCGGCCCGCCGGCGCGCCAAAGGCCGGACTCGGGCACGCGGCGTCTTCTTTTTCATATTCCGATTCTCACGCGGGTATGCTGAAATGGAATTGACTGCCTTGGCCCGGCTGGCTCTCCACCCAGATGCGGCCGCCGTGCAGTTCCACCAGGTCCTTGGCTATGCGCAGGCCCAAGCCCAACCCCTTGAACGCCTTGCTCGGCGAACGATCCACCTGATAAAAACGCTCGAATATGCGCCCGTGGTGTTCCGGGGCGATGCCTATGCCGCTGTCGGACACGCAAAAATGCGCCTGCCCGTCCTCTAACTTGGCGCTGAGCTCGATGCGGCCGCCGTTAGGAGTGAACTTGCAGGCGTTGCCCAGGAGATTGCTCAGGATCTGCATCATGCGGCCGCGGTCCGCGCGCAGCCGCAACGGCTCGCCCGGATCCCGGCGCAGCTCGAAACGGATATCCTTGGCCGCCATCTGGGAACGCACCAAGGCCGCGGCTTCTTCCATGACCTCGGCCAGGCTCAAAGCCTGCATATCCAACGCTATCTTGCCCGAGGTCAGCCGGGCGGCATCCACCAATTGATTGATAAGATACTGCATGTGCGCGGCGGCCTTGCGCAGGGTCGCCAGGCAGGTGCGATTCTCCGCGCCCAAGCCGGGCGCGGCGTTCTCCAGCAGGAATTCGGCATAGCCGATGATGGTGGTAAGGGGACTCTTAAGATCATGGGACACGTTGTTCAGGAAGGCGGTCTTGAGCTGGTCGACCTCGCGCAGGCTGGCCATCTCGGTGAGCATGCGATGATTGAGCGTACACAGTTCCGCCGTGGCTTCCTGGACTTTGGAATCCAGATCCCGGTTGAGTTTCTCTAATTCCAAGTTGCGCTGGCGCAATTCCTTGGTGAGGCGCTGCTTCTCCAGCCCCCGCTCCAGGCAATTGCGCACCGTGCCGGGATCGCACGGCTTGAGCAGATAACTGTAAGCGCCATGGCGCAGGGCATCCACCGCGGACTCCAGGGAGCCGAAACCGGTCATGGCTATGCAGATGGCATCGGGGTTGGTCTTGTGCGCCAGGCGCATGACCTCGAATCCGCTCATGCCCGGCATGACTAGGTCGGTTATTACCAGGTCGAACTTATGCTCTTGAAGCAAGACCTCGGCTTGAGAGCCGGAATGAGCCTCGTACACGGTGAACCCGTCCGAGCGCACCAAATCGCTGAGGAAGCGGAGGTCTTCTTCTTCATCGTCCGCTATGAGCACTATTTCCGGCGGCTGAGCCATTACGGCCCATTATATCATTGAATCCACCGGCGCGGGCCTAGATCCGGCCGTGGGCCACGATCTCGACCGGCACGGTGAGTTCCGGGCCGGGACCTCCCCGGGAGTCGAATTCCTGCAGGGACTTCTCGTAGTGCTTGGGGTCTCCGCCTAGGACCCATCTCCGATAGATGTCCAAAAACCAGGATCGCGCGCGCGCCGGCATGGGTATCAAGAATATCCGCCCCGGCTCCACCTCCAGGACAGGCAGTTTTGAGGATATCCGGATATCCACGTAATGGTCGAACGTACGGGACGGCACTCCGACCCGGTCGCCGCCCATGCCGGGCAGGGTCAGGAACACGCCTTCCAGGTCCTTGAAGCTCTTATGGGACACGCCCCGGGCCAGTTCTATATAAGGCAAAAAACCGTTCCATAATCCGCCTTCCTGGAGTATGCTCTTCATGCCTTCGGCCGTGGTATAGTGCCTGAATATCCGTCCCTCGGATGACACCTGCCGCACCGCCTCCGGCACGCCGTACACGTCCACCATCTCCTCATGGGTGTCGTTATGCCCGGGGTTCAGCACGCGCTCGGACAAAGGCCGGCCCCGCAGAGCCGCTACCTTGCGCAGTCCGGCCTGCGCCAAAAGCGCCGCCGCATCCACATCGACCACGCCCCGCTCCCCCGCGGCTTGGTCCAAGACCATCCCGGCCAGGCGGCTGAGATCTTCTTGCGGCATGTCCCGGATCTGTTCCGGGGAAAAATCCTTTAGCGCAGCGTTGACGGCCTCCAGACTGCGCACCGCGGACCGCGCGGGGTCCGCAGGCTGGGGCCAGACCGGGTCCGGCGCGAAGGCGGGGATCAGACTGCGCGCCCGCTCGATGAGGCTGGCGGCCCGGGCCGGGTCGTGGCAAGCCCGATCCAGGGCCAACACCGCGGGATACTTGCTGCCGCCGGGCTGAAACTCAGGCAGCCCCGGCAAAGTCCCGAGGACACCGCCCAACTGGATCAAAGCCGCGGGCCCGGACCGAGGCAGGCTGCGGACCATGGCCGCCCAGCCGGAACCGGACCAGCCGGCGGCCAGGACCACTGCCGCGAAAACGTACCGCAACCGCTTCATAGGGATATTGTGCCCGGGAAGCTTGCTCCCGACGAGGGCCAAGGGGCCCATAAGGCCCAGGGTCTTTGGACCGCCCGCCTCGATCCGCGCGCGCTGCCCGCGCGCCCACGTAAGGATAAAATGTATCGTCCGGCCGGACCTAGGGGGCGATGGGCCTAATGTTTTTTCACCCAGTCCGCGAACTTATCGGCTTGGGCGGCAAAATCGGAGAACCGGTCCGTGGCTTTATAGCTCCAAGCCCAAGCCCCGGCGAAGCCGTTGCCCAGCATCACGTCCAGATAGCTGTCTATGCTGCGCGTGGTGAACTTGGTCGGGAACTCGCCCAGCACACAAGGCTTATCCAGGCCTAACTTCTCATAGCGTATATTCAAGGGCGCGGTCAAAGCCATATAGCCGTAGTAGTGGAACTGATAAAAATCCAGCCCGGCTTTCCGCCACAAGGGCAGCAATGTGCGGTTATGACTGCCTAAGGTCGCGAAATGTTTAGTGTGGCTATGTATGAAGCTTACCACCTCGGTCACTAAGGACTGCATGACCGGAGTCTTCACCATGCGGCGCCGGATGCTGTCGCTGCCGGCCAAACCCAGCTTGATCTCGGGTTCGTTGGCGACCTCCCAGGCCAAGATGGCCGGATGCGCGCCATACCTGTCCAATATGGGCAAAAGCGCCTTATCATAGAATGATTGCCGGACCTTAGGATCGTTGGCGATAGCAGGATGCCCGCCCATAGTGACCCCATTGAGCGCCTTGGGATGGCCGAAGAGTTCAAAATCCATGAGCACGATGACCAGTTGGATATCGTTCTGCTGGGCGATCTCCAAGGCCGCGTCCATATCCGGAAAAAAATACTCATCCAATCCCGTGACCAAGCCTTGCGCGTCGAACTCAGGCGCGGCCCGGCCGTCGCCCAACAGGAACCAACGCACGGTCCTGACCCCCAAGCTCTTGAACTTGGAGAAATCCGCGGCCACCTGGGCCCGGTTCTCCGGGTCGGACACGCCGTGATGCCCCCAGGCATTGGCCCCGAAATCCCAGCCGTAATTATTCCAGGGATAATTGACGCCCGCGCGGAACGCGACCCCGGCTCCCACGGGCACAGGCATGGACGGCCCCTCGAATCTCAGCCCCTCGGGCAGGCTCAGGTCCGGAGTCTGGGCAGAGGCTTGCGCCGAGAAGAGACTCAGGGCGGCGGCGACGGCGTAGATGGATTTTTTACCCATAGGCGCATGGGACTGGAATCGGGATAACGACCTACTTGAATTATAGGCCGCCCCGGGTAAAAAGTCAACGGGCCGATGCCCGCCCTACAACGTTATCTTAACGTCCTGACGGTCTTCGTCCGCGACCTGGAACATCACCCGGGGACTGAGGTTCATGGTATTGGCCACGAACATATCCGGGATAGAGGCGATGCGGATGTTGTAGGTATTGACCGAATCGTTGTAGAATTCGCGCCGGTCCGCTATCTCGGATTCCAAAGACGAGACCCGGCCCTGCAGTTGCTGGAAAGAAGCTTGGGCCTTAAGGTCCGGATAATTCTCCGCCAAGGCGAAAAGCTGCT
>JBAZVY010000078.1:0-9914 GCA_041660645.1 Elusimicrobiota bacterium
TACCGGTAAGCGCGGGGCCGCGCATACCGGTACGGAACCGTACAACTATTACCTGGCCGTGGCTTATCCCGTCAACGAGATGCGGATCTGGGACTATAACCGGGTGGTCAAGGACCTCAACGGCATGACCGCGGAGACGTTTTTGTCCCGGCTGCGGGCCTGCTTCGACGTGCGTCCGGTGGTGGACCAGGCCAAGCCCACAACCCGACGGGAGTTCGGCATGTATCTGGCCGGCCGTTGGTACGCGCTCAAGCCTACCGTGCCCACGCCATCTAAATCGGACGATCCCGTGCTTTCGTTGGACGTGAGCGTGCTTTCGGATTTGGTTTTGGACAAGATATTGGGCATCTCGGACCTGCGCAAGTCCGACCGCATCGATTTCGTGGGCGGCATCCGGGGGCTCAAGGAATTGGAGAAGCGGGTGGATTCGGGCGAGATGAAAGCGGCTTTCGCCCTTTACCCGACTTCGCTGGAGGAACTCATCGCCGTGGCCGATGACGGCCAGGTCATGCCGCCCAAGTCCACGTGGTTCGAGCCCAAGCTGGCCGACGGCGTGGTCTCCAACCCGCTGCTCTAGCCCGGTCCGGGACGCTCAGCGGTCGGATAGGGCGCCGCCGTCCACGTATTGCGGCAGCAGTAGGCAGCCGAAGAACGCGGCCAGGGCCAGAATCGCGCCCGCGGCCAACAGCCAGAGGGCCAGGGCCTTGTGGTCGAGGATGAAGCCTTGGCCCGGCAGGCGTTCTACGAGCCTCAGGCACAGCTTTCGGAACCAGATCGAGGCCGGCGCGTCCGGCTGCCAGCCTTCGAGCGCTATCAGCACGAACGCGGCCAAGGCTAGGACGTAGAGCAGCGCGTATAGGGGATGGATCCAGACCGCGAACCGGGTAAGCCAGGGCAGGCCGGAGCCGAAGCTGTCCAGGGCGCTGCGGACCTTGGGGATGAACAGGAACATGCCGCCGGCCGCCGCGGCCCAAAGGCTCGCGCACAGCAATTCCAGTTTCCAATAGGGTTTGAGGGGTATTTTGTCCATGGCTGGGACTGAATTTAACATAATTCGGCCGGGTCCGTCATTGGGAAATCCGCGGATGATAGGCGCCGGGTTTTGATATCATTGACTCCTATACTTGCAGGCATGGCGCATAGGAGGCCGTATGGAAGCAGAGACCCAGAGTAAATCCTTGCCGGATAACGCGTATGAGCCGCTGCGGCCCGGGGAGGAGTATGCGCCCATGGTGCCGGCGGCGTCCGACATGCCGCAGTCCGGAGCGCGGTCCGTGGGCTGGGGGCTTTTTTTCTGCGTGCTCTTCACCGTGGCTTCGGCCTATTCCGGCCTCAAGGTCGGCCAGGTCATGGAGGCCGCCATCCCCATATCCATACTGGCCATCGGATTGGCCCGGGTCTACCGGCGGCATTCCACCATACTGGAGAACGTGATCATAACTGGGGTGGGCGGCGTGTCCGGGTCCGTGGTGGCCGGCGCCATATTCACCCTGCCCGCGCTCTACTCCCTGCAGCTCGACCCGCATCCCATGCAGACCATATTCATATGCTTGTCCGGAGGCTGTTTGGGCGTGCTCTTCCTTATCCCGCTGCGCCGTTATTTCGTGCGTGAGATGCACGGCCAGTTCCCGTACCCCGAGGCCACGGCCATAACCGAGGTCTTGGTGACCGGGCAGCGGGGCGGATCCCAAGCCAAGATCCTGCTGCAGGCCACGGCTTTATCCTTGGTCTATGATTTCTTCATAACCACGTTCCAGGTCTGCAAGGAGACCCTGGATTTCCAGTTTTTGCCCGTGTTCCGGGCCTTGGCCGATAAGGCCAAGGTCGTGGTCAAGTTCGATGCCGTGGCTTTCATCCTGGGCCTGGGCTATGTGATGGGCCTGCGCTCGTCCATGATCCTGTGCGCGGGCGGCCTGCTGGCCAATTTCGTGCTTGTGCCCCTGGTCTGGTTCGTGGGGCGGCACATGCCCGACCTGCTGGTGTATCCCGCGGCCAAGCCCATCGCGCTCATGGCCGGAGGCGATATATTCCGGCAGTATGTACGCTTCATAGGCGTGGGCGCCATAGCCACGGCCGGCATATTCGGCATAATTAAGTCCTTGCGCGTGGTGTTCGGCTCCGTGGTCATCGCGGCCCGGGCTTTCCAGCAGGGCCAGGCCGAAGCCGGAGTGGAGCGCACGGACCAGGACATATCGTTCATGGCCATATTGGCCGGAGTCCTGACCGCTACCTTGGCCACGGGCGTGTTCTTCGGCACGCTGGGCACCGGCTGGACGGTGGCGGCCGTGGGCCTGGGCCTGACCGTGCTGTTCTCGTTCTTCTTCACCTCGGTGGCGGCCAATGCCATAGCCACCACGGCCCGCAATCCCGTATCCGGCATGACCATGCTCACTATCATAGTCTCCAGCGTGGTCCTGCTCAAGTTCGGACTGTCCGGGACCACGGGCATGTTCTTCGTCATGGCCATAGCCGGCATGGTGTGCACGGCCCTGTCCGTGTCCGGTCAGACCATAACCGACCTTAAGACCGGTTATTGGCTGGGCTCGACTCCGGCGGTGCAGGAACGGGTCAAGTTTTTGGGCGTGATCGCGGCTTCCGCGGCCGCCGGCTTGACCATAGTGATGCTGGCCAAGGCCGGCTATTACTTCGGAGACGCTCCGGCCGGGGCTCCGGAGAGCTTGGTCTTGGCCGCGCCCCAGGCTTCGCTCATGAAGGCCTTGGTCCAGGGCTTCATGAACCACCAGCCGGTAGCCTATATACTATTCGGGACCGGCGCGGTCATCGCTATCATGCTGGAGATGCTGCAAGTCCCGGCGTTGACCTTCGCTCTGGGCATGTACCTGCCTTTGGAACTCAATACCCCGGCCTTGGTCGGCGGCGTGCTCCACCACTTCATCACCGGCAAGGCCGCCCAGCAAGGCGGGGAAGCGGGCCGCGGCCTGCGGGAGCGCGGCGTGATCATCGCCTCCGGGCTCATGGCCGGAGGCGCCTTGGGCGGAGTCTTGGGCGCGGCCCTGCGCTTGGTGCCGGGTTTCGCCGAGGATTGGATACGCATGCCTTTTTACGGCAACGATGCCGTATCTCAGACCGTGTCCTTGCTCGGCTTCCTGGGGCTATGTATGTACGTGTGGTTTGGCGCCCAGCGTCGGCCGGCTTAGCGGGAGGAGTTCAGCGGGTCAGGGTGACTTTTTTCAGGCCTTTGGGCCGGTCCGGGTCCAAGCCTTTCTTCACGGCCAGGGCCAGGGCGGCCAGCTTGAGCTCTACGTCTAGGACCAGGGAATTGAGCGGGGCCGAGCCGCTGGCCGGAGCGATGGTATGAGGCCGGTTGCCTCGCTGGCGCAGGGCCTTATCGACTAGGCCTAGGTCCGGGGGCAGTCTGCGGCGGGAGGGCGAGAGCAGCAGGATCAGGTCCTTGGGGCCGCAGGCTCCGATGGGCCCGTGCAGGAAATCGGCCGCCGAATAGGCGACGGCTTGCAGGCCGGCCATCTCCCGGAATTTCAGGGCCGCATCCCGGGCCACGGCATAAAGCGGGCCGCGCCCAACCAGAGCCAGGATCTTGCTCTTCATGAGGAAGGGCCATATGGGCGCGAACTGTCCGGCCGGAGGCAGCCGGGAGGGATCATCCAGGAAGCGTTCTATCCGGACGCGGGTATCGGCCAGGTCCGAGGCCGAGGGCCAGCCTCGCCAGAGATGGGACGTCCACAGGGCCAGCCAGAGCTGAAGGGAAAAGGTCTTGGTGGCCGCGACTACGCTCTCGCGGGAATGGGACAGCAGTATGTGCCGGTTGGCCTTGGCCGCGAGGGGATTGGAGGCCAGAGCCGGTTCGTTGGTGACCGCTATGCCGGTGGCGCCCCAATGCATCAGTTTTTGCAGGCATTCCACTATATCCGGGCTGCGGCCGGATTGGGAGAAGGCCCAGACCACCCGGTCCCGGAAATTAAGCGGCAATTCCGCCTCGAAGATGGCGTGCGGGTGCACGAATTCGGTGCGCACGCCGGCGTGCGTCTCCCAGATGTATTTGGCGAACAGGGTGGCGTTGTTGGAGGAGCCGCGGCCGACCAGGTGCACCGAGTCGTCGCCGGATTTGAGCGCGCAGTCCTGCAGGCGGGAGGGCGCGTCTTGGGAAAAGGCCTCCAGCAGGGCGGGTATCTCGCGGATGTCGTTCCAGGTCTGGGTATCGGTGATCTTCATCGCGCGATATTATACTGCTTTGATATCATAGGGGCATGGATTTCACACGCAAGGACTTTTTGAAGTTGGGCGCTTCCCTGGTGGCCGGAGGCCTGGCGCCGTCGCTGTTGCGGGGCGCGTCTCCGGCTCCGGTCCGCGCCAGACCGGGCCAATCCGCGGTCGACCTGGTCGCGGTGCGCGATGGCTCGCCGGCGCAACTGTTCGATGCCGGCATCCGGGCCTTGGGCGGCATGGGCCGGTTCGTGAAAAAGGGGCAGAGCGTGCTGGTCAAGCCCAATATCGGCTGGAGCAAGACGCCCAGCGAGGCGGCCGATACCAACCCGGAATTGGTGGGCCGCGTGGTGGCCGCGGCTTATGCCGCCGGGGCCAAGAAGGTATATTGTTTCGATCACTCGGTGAATCGGGAAGAGGATTGCTATCGCCGCTCCGGCATCGCCCAGGCGGTGCGCGATAGCGGCGGGGAGATGGCTTCGGGAGAGGATCAGTCCCAATACCGGCCGGTGGCGGTCCCAGGCGCCCAGGTGCTAAAGGAGGCGCTGGTCCATGAGCTGTATCTGGATTGCGACGTGGTGATCAACGTGCCCATACTCAAGAGCCATGGCGGCGGGCGCATGACCGCGGCCCTCAAGAACCTTATGGGCGTGGTCTGGGACCGGAGATTCTGGCACCGCAGCGATCTGCAGCGCTGCATCGCGGAATTCCCGTTGGTGCGCAAGCCCGATCTCAACGTGTTGGACGCCTATCTGGTGATGGTGGAGCATGGGCCCATAGGCGTGTCCACCGAGGACCTGCAAGCCAAGAAGATGCAGATGCTCTCTCCGGATATGGTCCTGATCGACACGGCCGGGGCCAAGGTCTTGGGCTACGACCCCGGGAATATCCCTTACCTTAAGATGGCCGCGGAGCTGGGCATCGGCCGAATGGACCTGGAGCGGGCCGCGGTCAAGCGCGTGTCCCTGAAGAGCTGATGACTGTCCGCATCCGGCTGCTGAGCCAGGCCCTGTTTTTGGCTTTCAGCCTGTACGTGTTCTTCGGCGGCGGCGTGCCCCGGCCCGCAGCGGCTTTTTATCATGCCTTGCATGTCTTTCCTACGCTGTCGGCCCTGCCTTGGGTCATGCTGCCGCCCGGGGGCGTGGCCGCCTTGGCCGTGGTCGCCGGCCTGCTCCTGGTCACGTTCCTCGCGGGCCGGCTGTATTGTTCTTATTTGTGCCCGGTCGGATTCTTTCAGGACCTGGCCCGGCGCGCGGCCCGGGCCTTGGGCTGGGGGGCCCGGCCGGCTCCCGCGAGGATCGGGCTTAGGCTGGGGGTGTTGGCCGCGGCCGCGGCGTTCATGCTCTTGCGCTCCTCCGCATATAATTATCTGGACCATTTCAGCAATCTGGGCCGCGTCTATGGGCTGGCTCACGCGCTGCATGTGGGAGGTCCGTTCGGTTGGGATTTTGCCCTGGGCCTGATATTCCTGCTGATGATCGTGCTCCTGCCCTTGCGCTGGCCGCGCTGGTTCTGCGCTACGCTCTGTCCTTCCGGAACCTTGTTCATGCTGATCCGGAAACTGGCTCCTTCTGGGATCTGGGCCGCTGGGGCCGCGCCGCGGCCCGAGGAGTCGGACTCGGGCCGGATGAGCCGCCAGGAGCTTTTGGGAGCGGCCGCGGGCGCGGTATTGGGCGCGGGCGCCGCGGCCGGGATCAAGGCGCGCTTATTGAAGCCGGTGCCCGACGGCGTGATTCCGCCCGGAGGGCGCGCGCGGGAGCAGTTCTATGAGCGCTGTCTGGCTTGCGACGCGTGCGTGGCGGTATGCCCGACGCAGGTATTGGTTCCCGCCGGCATGCAGGGGGGGCTGGCCGGGGCGGGAAAGGCGCGTCTGGATTATGACCGGTCTTATTGCGCCTATGAGTGCAATGCCTGCCTGTCCGTGTGTCCCAGCGGGGCTTTGTCGTACTTTCCAGTGGAGACCAAGAAGCTTTTACGTTTGGGCAACGCGGTGCTGCGGCGGGAGTCGTGCATCCCCTATTGCCGGCAGCGCGATTGCGGAGCTTGCCAGGAGGTCTGCCCCACCGGAGCCATCGTCATGGAACCGTTCCGCGCCACGTTCGGGCCCGTGCTCCGGCCGGATTATTGCATCGGCTGCGGAGCCTGTCAGTTCGCCTGCCCGGCCCGGCCGCGCAAGGCCATCTTCGTGGAGCCGGCGCCGGCGCAGTCATTCGCGTTCACTCCGCAGGGCGGATCGGGACGGGCCCGGCCTGCGGCGGAGGGTTTTCCTTTCTAGCTGGCCGGCTTGTCGTGATTGGAGAGCATGTCGAACAGGCTTGGGTCCATGAAGGCCAGCAGGTCGCAGTCCGAGGCGAAGGTCGGGGTCTTGAGCCGGACATAGCATATCCAGGCGGGGCGCCCGGCGGCCGGAAACTTTTCCCGGGCTTGGCGCAATATGTCTTTCTTGGTGCCCTGCAGGGGCGTGGGCGCGGATAATAGTATGGCTTGGCCGCAGGTGTCCGCGAACACGTCCACCATGGCGTTGATTATGATGTTGGAGACCTCGGCCAGGACTTTGGGCTCCCGTTGTTCCATGCTGTCCACGGTCTCGGAGCTGTAGAGCGTGAAGCGGTTTATGACCAGATTGCCGCTCTTGGGGGGGAACATCAGCAGGAAGCCGCCTCCGGGTATGCCCAGGAAGGTCCCGAAATGCTGGTCTTCGGATAGGCCCAGCAGTTCGTCCGCCGCGGTGCTGGCGCCTTGGCTCAGGGAGACCGTGTCCAGCCGCCAGGTGGAGAAGGAGAGGCGGCCCAGGCGCTTGGCGCTCTGTTCCACGCCGCGCTCCAATAGCTTGAGCAGGGTCTGGTGGGCGGGGAGCTGGGTGTGGTCTAGGCTCATGCGCTCAAGCCGTGGTGAAGCGGGCCAGAGTGCGCAACAGGTCGTCTTGGTCTACTGGTTTGGTCAGGTAGCCGGACGCGCCCGAGGCGTTGATTATGTCTATGACCCGTTGCTGGGAGTTGCCTGATATCACCACGACCTTGGCCTGGCCGTCGAACTGGCGCAGGGCCTTGAGTATGGTGATGCCGTCTTCCTGGGCCAGGGAGAGGTCCAGGGTCACGACGTCCGGCTTGTGGGTTTTGTATGCGTCCAGGGTCTGGGCCAGGTTCTCGGCCTCGGCCACGACTTCATGTCCGGCGTCCCGCACCATCTCGGTTATGAGCACGCGGGATACCGGGCTGTCGTCTACTACCAATAAGCGCAAGGGCATGTTCCAATTATATAGGAGGGGGTGGGTCCTGTCAATGGCTTGCTGCGGCCGAGCCTTGACAGGGGCTGCGGGGCCTGCTAGAATATTAATGACTGAACAGTCAGTCATTAATAAATCATATGTCCCGACCCCGAACCGAGCCCGCTGAAGTAAGACGCCGCAGGATAATGGATGCGGCGCGCAGCCTGCTCATCAGATCTTCTTATCAGGAGCTCAGCTTGGACGCAGTGGCGAGAAAAGCCGGCATCGCTAAAGGCACCTTGTACCTGTATTATAAGGATAAATACGATCTTTTGATGAGCGTGTTCGAGGATATGTTGGCGGCAGTGGACGCGCGGGTCAACCAAGTCGCCCCGCCGGACGGCACTTTGGCTTCTTTCCGCAGTCTGGTGCGCGAGGGGCTGTCATTCGTGGATGAGACCCATTATTTCTTGTCCCCCTTCTCTCCGGGCCAGAACATCTTGCATGGATCCATGGCGGACCGCGCCTTTTGCCGGAAACATCTTGAACGGCATATAGAAGTGATCGTGGCGCGCATCAAGGCCGGTATCGCCAGCGGTCTGCTGCGGCGCGTCGATCCGGTGCGCGGCGCCTTGATGTTCATGGAACTCACGCGCACGTTCCTTACCTATAAGGTCATAAACGGCTCGCAGCGCCCATTGCGGGAGCAGGCGGATGAGTTTTTGGATCTGTTCCTTCGCGGCGTGGGCAAGGAAGGCAAAAAGTAATGATCCTACTCTGCTTGTTATCAGCCGGCTTGGCCCTGGGGCCGGCCGCGGCGGCGGTTTTGACCGAAACGCCCCTGGAGCTCACTTTGGACAAGGCCATCGCCTTGGGCTTGGAACAGAACCTGGACATCGGATTGGCCCAGTCTCGGCTGGCGTTCTTCGAGGCCCAGCGCCGCCAGGCTTGGGGGGCGGGCCTGCCCAGCATAAACTTGGCCGGCGCCTACGACCGAGACATCGAGCGGCCTTCTTTTTTCTTGGCCGGCCAAAGGATAAAGGTCGGGATGGACAATAATATGACGGGCACGGCCAGTTTCCAGCAATATCTTTTCACCGGGGGCATGGTGTCTCAGGGGCTGAAGGCCGCGCGGGTCGGGGTGGAGGGGGGCCGGGCTCAGGTCCGGGCGGCCAAGGAGGACGTGATCCTGGCCGTGAAGAGTTTTTTTTACGCCGTGTGCCTGGCCAGCGAGACCACGACCATCCAGAAGGATTCCCTGGCCTTGGCCGAGGACCATCTCAAGACTATAGATGAGCGCTATCGCCAAGGCTTGGACAGCGACCTGGTGGTGTTGCGCCAGAAAGTGGAGGTGGCCAACGCCCAGCCCGCGCTTTTGGCCGCGCGCAACGGTCATGAATTGGCCTTGACCTTGCTTAAGGACACCTTGGGCTTGGACGTGGACGCTCCGATGCGCGTGGTCGGGGGCTTGGATGGTAAAAACATCAAATTGGTCCCTTACGAGTCATTGCAGAGTGCGGCGTTGGAGCATAATCCTGACTTTATGGCCGCGCGCAAGCAGTATGAGCAGGCGGATGCGGTGCTCAACGTGCAGAAGGGTTTTCGTTGGCCCTGGCTGACCGCGGTCGGGGCGTATCAGTGGACTTCCCAATCCAATGCGGATTGGCCGGGGACGCGCGAGCGGGCCACGAGTTCTAGCGTGGGCCTGCGCTTGAACTATCCCTTGTTCACCGGAGGGCAGGCCTCGGCCCAGGTGGCGCAGGCCTCGGCTAAGCGCGATACGGCCCGCTCCGCCATGGATAAGGCCGCGCGCGGCATCAAGGTGAACGTCAAGCGGCAGTGGCTGTCGGTGAAGGAGGCGTTGGAGCGGGCGCAGAGCCAGGAGTCCGCTATCAGCCAAGCCCGCCGGGCCTTGGAAGCCACCGAGGTGCGCTACCGGGCCGGCGAAGCCAGCCTGCTGGAGCAGAACGACGCCACTTTGGCCCTGCAGCGGGCTCGATTGCAGTATGTCAACGCTTTGCACGACTACCAGGTGGCTTTGGCCGCGTTGGAGCGCGCCGTCGGCATGCCGGTTGAGGAGATCTCGAAATGAAACGATTCGGATATCTGGCCTTGATCGCTTTGGCATTGGCGCCGGCCGCGTGTTCTAAAAAGAAGGATAAAGAGTCGCGGTTGGACACGTTCCCGGTGAAGGTGGCCGTGGTCCAGGCGCAGGACCTGGAAGAGACCATAGTCTTGGTGGGCAGCGTAAAAGCCCGGGACGAGGCCATCCTGTTTTCCCGGGTCCCGGGCAAGCTCAAGGAGAACCTTTTAAAGGAAGGCGACCCGGTGCGCCGGGGCCAAGCCGTGTCCTTGGTGGAACGCGACGAGGTGGGGGTGCGCTTCGAGCCCGCGCCCGTGCCTTCTACGCTGGACGGCACCGTGGCCCGGGTCTATCTGGATCGAGGCGAGAACGTCACCATCCAGACTCCGGTGGCCTTGGTGGTGGACCAGCGCGAGGTCATAATTTGGGCCGAAGTCCCGG
>JBAZVY010000079.1:0-9905 GCA_041660645.1 Elusimicrobiota bacterium
CATCTACGACCGGGCCACGGGCGTGCCTTTGAACTTCAACTGGATCGATTATAAGATCCCGACCATGGCGGATATGCCGGACATAGACCCGGTGCTGCTGGAGGTATGGAAAGGCGCCGGCGAGTACGGGGCCTGCGGCATCGGAGAGGGCACCTTGACCTGCACGCCCCGGGCGGTACTTAACGCCATCTATAACGCCATCGGCGTACGCATAGACGACATCCCGGTCAAGCCGGAAAAAGTCCTGCGCGCCCTGGGCAAGGCCTGAGGCGGATATGACCATGAAGAACTTCACTCATGTATCCGCGGCTTCCCTGAAAGGGGCCGCGGCCGCGGCGGCCGAAGCACGGACCCTGGTGATCGCGGGCGGGACCGACGCGCTCGGCACCCTCAAGGATCGGGTGCATGCGGATGCTCCCCAGACCTTGGTGGATATCAAGACCATCCCCGGCCTAAGCTCCATCTGCGCGGATAAAAAAGGATTGCGCATCGGCGCACTGGCCACCCTGCATGATATCGCCGCGCATCCCGCGATAAAGGTCCGCTATCCGGCCTTGGCCCAGGCGGCCCGCAGCGTGGGCTCTCCGCAGATCCGGAACATGGGCACCATCGGCGGCAACATCTGCCAGGAGCCGCGTTGCTGGTACTATCGCGCGCCGGAGGACCGGTTCCATTGCCTGCGCAAGGGCGGCACGCATTGCGGAGCGCTGCTGGGCGAGAACCGCTACCATTCCATATTCGGCAGTGCCCGAGTCGCGGCGCCGGCCTGCGCCGAGGCCTGCCCCGGACAGGTCGAGATCTCCGCGTATCTGGGCCGGCTGCGCCGGGGAGAATTCAAGCAGGCGGCTCGGATCGTGTTGGAGCGCAATCCCCTGCCGGCCATGACCGGAAGGGTGTGCCCGCATACTTGCGAAGACAAATGCAATCGCGCCCAGTTCGACGAAGCGGTCTCCATCCGTGCGGTAGAGCGCTTCCTGGGAGACTATGTCCTAGCACACGCCGCCGCGCTCATGCCCCCGCCCCGCAGGCAGACTAAAAAGCGAGTCGCGGTAGTGGGTTCCGGACCGGCCGGCCTGGCCGCGGCCTATTATCTGCGCCGAGACGGCCATCGGGTGACGGTGTTCGAGAAGCTGCCCGCGGCGGGCGGCATGCTGGCTTGCGGCATCCCGGCTTATCGGCTGGCCAAGGACCTGGTGCGCAGTCAGATCGCGGCGCTCGAGCATATGGGCATCGAGTTCAAGCTCAACGCCCAGGTCGGGTCCCGGGGCCTGACCCTGCGCGCTTTGCGCCGGGATTTTGACGCCGTGTTCCTGGGCACCGGAGCTTGGCGGCAAAGAAGCTTGGACCTGGAGGGCGCCGGACTGCTGTCCTCCGGCATGGATTTCCTGCTCGACACTGCTTTGGGCCGCGCGGCCCACCCGGGTGAGAACGTCTTGGTGATCGGCGGCGGCAACGTGGCCGTAGACGTGGCGGTCAGCGCCCGTAAAGCCGGAGCCCGGCAAGTAAGCATGGCCTGCCTGGAGGCCCGGGACCAGATGCCGGCCTTCCCCGCGGAGATCGCCGAGGCTTTGAAAGAGGGCGTGGATATCCTGCCGGCTTGGGCTCCGCAGCGCGTCCTGACGGACCGGGGCCGGGTGAAGGGCATGGAATTGGTCCGCTGCACTTCGGTTTTCGACAGCCAGGGCCGGTTTTATCCCAGCTTCGATCCGGCCCAGAAGCGGGTCATAGAAGCCGACCGGATAATACTGGCCATAGGCCAAGCCGCGGATCTGGGCTACCTCGCAGGCGCGCTTAAGACCGCGCGCGGACTCATCGTGGCGGATGCGGATACCCAGGCCGCCGGACGGGCCGGGGTTTTCGCGGGCGGAGACGCGGTCAGCGGACCGGCTTCGGTCATCCATGCCATCAGCGCGGGCCGCAGGGCCGCGCGGGCCATCGATGCGTACCTGCGCGGCGGCCTGCCGCGGGAGCTGCTCGCGCTCGATACCTCGGGCCATGCCTCCTGCCCGCGGGTGGAGACGTCGGACGAGCAGACCTTGCACTCGGAGGCCATGCACTCGGAGGCGCGGCGCTGCGTGGACTGCAGCTGCGTGGCGGTCAATGCCTCGGACCTGGCCCCGGTCCTGGCCGCGCTGGGCGCTAAGATCAAAACCACGGAGCGGACCTTGGCGGCCGAGGATTTCTTCGCCGCGGTCGTGATGAAGTCCACGGTGCTGGGTCCCGGAGAGCTGGTCCGGGAGGTATTCATCCCGCCGCCGCCGGCCCAGAGCCGGCAGGCCTACTTGAAGTTCCGGATACGCAACGCCATCGACTTCCCCATCGTGGGCTTGGCCGGGATGTTCAGCTGCCCGGGAGGAAAGTTCACGAGAGCCCGGCTCGTGTTGGGCGCTGTGGCTCCGGTGCCGGTCCGGCTGCGGGCCGTGGAGGCTTTCCTGAAGGGCCGGAAGGTCTGCGAAGAGACGGCCGCAGCCGCGGCGGAGGTGGCCGTGCAGGACGCTCGGCCCCTGGCCCAGAACCGCTATAAGCTGCAGATCGTCAAAGCCCTGCTCCAGAAAGCCATCCTGGCCGCGGACTGACCTGAAGCCGGCAAGGGCGGCAGGGATAGGCTGCCGGTGCATCTTCCGGTCCGGGGGCTGGCATGGGCGATCCTCCTGCCTATTATTTACCTGTCATCTATGTGACCGGTCTATGCCTTCCGACCTACTATGGGCCCCACAGTCGCGCTCCGGATCCGCAATCTGGGAACCATGCCGTCCTAGGCGAGCGGTCGTGGGCCGCCTTCGGCGGGAGGCTCGCTCGCGATGGCTCGCGAGCTCCGAGAAATCCTAAAACGATAAAAGACTTATTTTAATTCATTGGGAAAATGAGTGAAGTCGAGGGAAAACCGGTCATTCGGCCACCACGTAGGCGGCTGCCTTTTCCAGCCGGACGCCGCGCAGGCCCGCCTCTTCCAGCCGGCGCAGCCCCCCCTGCTTGCGGGCGTTCAGTATGCGGTCGGCCGTCACCGGGCCCAGCCCGGGCACGCGCAATAGGGCCTCGCGTTCGGCTGAGCGCAGGCGCACGGGAAAGAACTCGGGATGGCTCTGGGCCCAGCGCTGTTTAGGGTCCGCGGTCAAAGACAGGTTGCCGTCCGATTCCAGGACGATGTCGCTTACGTCCCACTTGTAGAGCCGCAGCAGGAATTCGGCTTGATAGAGCCGATGCTCGCGCGTGAGCAGGTCCGCTGGTTCAGCCGTGGAGCTTTCACCCGGCAGGGACGCGTCGCCCAGTCCCTTCTGGTACGCGCTGAAATATACCCGGTCCAAGCCCAGCCGGCGGTAAAGGCCGTAGGTGGCCTGCAGGATGTCCGCGTCTTTCTCCTGGGCCGCGCCCACTACGAACTGCGTGGTCTGCTTGACCCGGGCGTAGCGGGTCCCGGGCGCGGTCAGCCGGCTTATGAGCTTGATAGGCCGCACTATGTCGCGGTCGAAATCCTTCTTTTGGGAAAGGGTCCGGAAATAGGAAGCCTTGGGCGCTTCCACGTTGAGCGAGACCGCGCTGGCCAGGCCCACGGCCTGGGCTATGGCCTCATCCGACGCGCCCGGGATGATCTTGAGATGGATGTAGCCGCGATACTGGTGCTTCTGGCGCAATAGGCTGGCGGCCGCGATCATGCGGTCCATGGTGAAATCGGCATCGCCCATCACGCCGGAGCTGAGGAACAGCCCGAATACGCCGTAGCGGCGCACCGCGTCTAAGTGCGCGGCCGCCACCTCTTCCGGGCTCAAGGTGCAGCGGGGTATGTCTTGGCCGCAGCGGAAAGGGCAGTACCGGCAATCGTTGGCGCAGGCATTCGACATCAGGGTCTTGAGCATGATGGACGTGCCGCCGCGGGGCAGGGATACGGGATATAGCCACATCCCGTGCGCGCCGCGGCGGCGGTGGTCCGAGCCGTCCTTGGTGCCGCAGGCGCAGGAAAGGTCGTAGCGCGAGGCGTCGGCTAGGAGTTCGAGTTTCTGCTGGGTGTCCATGGCGCTGACACAGAATAATGCGCCAGGGCGCGGCTGTCAAGGGACAGCCGTCATTTCTCGGGCAGTATCTCGAGCCAGTACCCGTCCGGGTCCGCTATGAAGTAGATGCCCATCTTCTCGTTTTCGTAGCAGATGCAGCCCATCTGTTTGTGCCGGGCATGGGCGCCGGCATAGTCGGCTGTGGTGAATGCCAGGTGGAACTCGTTGTCCCCGAGCTCGTACTTCTGCTTGCGGTCCTGGAGCCAGGTGAGTTCGAGCTGGTGCGGGGTGGCGCCGTCTCCCAAAAAGACCAGGATGAAGCTGTGGTCAGGCGGGCTGATGCGCCGGACCTCCTGGAGCCCCAGGGCCGAGGCGTAGAAGTCCAGGCTTTTTTGCAGGTCCAGCACGTTGAGATTGTTGTGCGCGAATCTGAAGGTCATTTCTCCTCCCGGGCTATGAATCCCGTCAACTGCGCGGCCAGATCCTGGCGCGCGCGGCCCAGGCTTTGGATGTCTTTGCGGTCCAGATGCTCGTGCCAAGGCTTGTCGGGTATGCGGTTGGACACGTACAGCAGGGCCAGCGCCCGCTGGCCGGCTTGCTTAGCCGCGGAGAATACCGCGGAGCATTCCATGTCCAGGCAGTCCACGCCCAACTCCTGGAATCTGGGCAGGTAGCTCTCTTCCAGCGCCAGGGAGCCTACCGTGGCGCAGATGCCTGCGGGCAGTCCGGAGTAGGCGGAGAACTCCCGGGCCAGCTCCGGATCCGGCTGGTAGCTGGCCGCCGGGTCTTGGCCCGCGAGCATGCCGCTGAAACTCTCCAAGGCCCAGGCCTTCTGCACTGAATAAGCCGCGCCGATATCTACGCCTATGCCTCCGCAGCAATTGAAGAGGTAGATGTTCCGGCAGGGAGAGTCGGCCAGCCGGAGCACGCAGTCTCCGGCCAGCAGGTTATAGCGGGTGCCTATGAGCGTGGCAAAGCCGAGATCCGCGGCCCGGAAATAATCCCCCCGCGCGCGCTCCCCGGCCTGGGGCCCGGCGAATAAGTCGACTTCGTTCAAGGGCGAGAGTATGCAGTCCGGACGGATGCGGGACTTGTCTGTCCCGAAGAGTTTCTTGAAGGTATCCATGGCTGCGCCAGGTTATTATACATCCCTTGGGGCCAGCTCGGGCCGATGTCGGCTCAGCGGAGTTCCAGGAAGGCAGGATGCGACGCTATCATCGTAAGCGCCCGGTGCAGCAGGGTCTTGCCCGGCTCCAGGCTGCGCCACAGGGAGGCGGCCGAGGGCTGGGGCAGGGGTATGACGTCGAAGTCCCAGATCCGGAATCTGTTGCCTATGACATCATCGAGCTGGTCCGTGGGCAAGAACCAGGAGATGGCCAGCTTGCCCACCGGGATGACGAGTTCGGGCTTGAGTATGGTGAGTTCGCGCTTGAGCCAGACCGAGCAGTTGGCCGCATCTTCCGGCGAGGGCGCGAGGTCGCCGCCTCCGGGCTTCTTGCCTGGGAAGCAGCGGCAGACCGCGGTCACGTAGATGGAGGAGCGCAATCGGTCCTCGGTAAGTCCGGAGGTCTCGAATAGCCACTTGAACAGGGTCTGCCCCGCGGCCCACGCGAACGGCTGTCCCAGCGCGGGTTCCGGTTCGCTGGGCGCCGGGCCCACGAGCACTATCTTGCTCACCACCGGTTCGCCGCTGACCACGGGCGTATGCATCTTCTGGCAGCGCCGGCAAGCGCGCAGAGATTCCAAATGCTCGGCCAATCGGACGCTGGCGATAGGCGCGGTCGGGGATTTCATAATATTAGGATAGCCCTGCGCCCGGATTCCAGCAAGTACAACTTGTGACGGTCTATGACAGATTATGACAGCTAGCCTACGAGCTGGTAGCCGCCGTGGCCGGATACTATGGGGTCATCGCCTTGGAGATCGAGGTCTTGCCTGAGGCGCTGGATGGTTTTGGATAGGGTATTGGGTTCCGGCTCTCCGCCCCACACGGCATCGAGGAGCAGGTCTTTCGAGGCTCCCCCGGGATAGCGGAGCAGGACGCATAAGAGGTCGAAGCATTTCGGCTGCAGATGCCGCGGCTCTCCGGATGCCCACACTTTTTTGCGCGTTACGTCTACGCGGATGCGTCCGCGTTCGACCAGCGCCGCATCCGCGCAACCCTCTCGGTCCTTGGCCACCCGGCGGAACGTGGCCTCCAGTATGGCCAGGAGTTCTTCCGCGTCGCCCCCTTCCTTTAATACGAAGTGGTCCGCCCCGCAGTTTCGGTAAGCATGCAGTTTTTCCTCGAAATGCGAGGTGAAGATGATCCGGGGGACGGGGTCCAGGCGGGCGTTGGACTGGAGATTCTGGCACACTTCCAAGGCGGTCTGGTCGCCTAATTCGAAATCTAGGATTATGCAGTCGGGATGGCATTGCTCGGCCAGCGGCAATACCTCGGCGCCCTTGGCCGCGAAAAACAGCTTGTGCCCGGTGGGTTCGAGCCAAAGTTCTAGGAGGGCGCGAGTCCCGGCGTCATCATCCGCTATCAGTATGGTGTGCCGCGGCGTGGATGTATTCATAACCTTTATAAGTTATATAAATTGGGTAATATATTGTCAATACCCATATAGCTGGGCACTGTCGAGACGCTCAGCGGATTTATTATGATAACGTCCATGGAACCGTTGCAATACACTATCGCTCGGCATGAGTTCTTCCGGGATTTCAAGCCGCAGCATCTGCAGATCTTCCAGGATTGCGCCAGCGACGGCCGTTACGGCCGCGACCAGTTCCTTCTGCGCCAGGGCCAAGGCGCGGAACGCTTCTTCCTTATCCGCAAAGGCGAGGTCCGCCTCGAATTGCTCACTCCGGAGTACGGCCCCATCCCCATACAGACCGTGGGCCCGGGCGAAGTCGTGGGCTGGTCCTGGATCGTGCCCCCCTATAAGTCCTCGTTCGACGCCCGCGCCGTGGAGGCCCTGCATGTCATCGTGTTCGACACCAGCGAGCTGCGCCGCCGGTGCGAGCAGGACTTCGAACTGGGCTATCGGGTCCTGCAGAAGTTCACGGCCGCCCTTTCCCTCCGGCTGGACGCGGTCCGGGCCCGGCTTGTGGAGTATCACGTCCGGCAGGAGCGCGGCTACTGAACTGGAGGCCGTGCCGCGCGGGGCTGTTTATATTTAGGACACTACGCTAGCCGCGGCCTGGGCGCGGGTTATGCGGCGCCAAACTGGCGCCGCATCAAATTTCAGCCCCGGCTTATGTGATAGAATCTATTTAGCGGCGTAAATTCAAGTCGCCATCCCATGGCTGTCATTTTGAAGGACATTGAAAAGCGGGTAGGAAGAGCCGTTGCCCATTACTGGAAAACCCTGGCTGCCCAGTCGAGAAAACAACGGTCAGGCGACGCGGACCGCGGCGGTCGAGCGGCCGTAACGGCCGGCAAGCAGATGGACGGGTTTTGTGGGCTTATTGCCGGTATCCTGGCCGATAACGGCATGCCGCAAGCCCATATCCATCTCGACAAAAAACTAGAACTCCCCGGATTTTTTCGGCCAACTAAAAAATGGGATTTGGTCGTGGTCCATCGGGGCCAGCTAGTAGCGGCGATGGAGTTTAAATCGCAGCGAGGACCATCCTTCGGGAACAATTTTAACAACCGGTCCGGAGAAGCCATAGGGACCGCCCATGATCTGTGGACCGCCTTCCGCGAGGGCGCGTTCCGCCAGGGCCCTCGCCCCTGGTTGGGATGGGTCATGCTGCTCGAAGACTGTGAGGCCTCTCGTTCGCCGGTATCCGTTGACGAACCGCACTTCCCGGTTTTTCCCGAGTTCAAAGGAACCTCGTACATGCAGCGGTATGAATTGCTCCTGCGTCGGCTCGTGCGCGAGAGGCTGTATGACTCCGCGGTCTTTCTGGTAGCCACTGAGAAGCAAGGCAAAGCCGGTCAATATAAAGAGCCCGCGCAGGACCTTCAGGCTAAGCAATTCTTCGCTAGTCTGGGCGGGCACATTGGAACTGTTCTGGCTGGTCAATCGTAATATAAGCATGCATCCTCTATTGAACCTGCCGGTCAGGTTCCCCCCCGAAGCCTACAATTACGGGAAGCGCTCTTCTGGCGAGACTCACGGCGTCGTCCTGACGAAGCCCCATATCGTCAATATGATCCTGGATCTCGCCGGCTATACGGTGAGCCGCGACCTCGCAACGCTTCGACTCCTTGAGCCTTCCTGTGGAACGGGTGCGTTCTTGGTGCCGGCAGTCCGCCGTCTCGTGCGATCGGCGCGACGGCATCGGCGCAAGCCCTCGCAGCTCGCCGACTGCATCTGGGCATTTGATATCGATTTCGCGCATGTTGAGGCAACTCGGCGAGCTGTCGAAGCGGCCTTGAATGAAGAAGGCATCGGGAACGGAGCTGCCAAGAGCCTCGCTGAAGGTTGGGTCAAAGAAGATGATTTCCTTCTTGCGCCGCTTGGCGAGGAAGGATTCGACGCGGTAGTAGGGAATCCTCCGTATATTCGCATCGAGCAGCTTTCTCCGGAGATTCAGGGCGAGTATCGACGCCGTTATGAATCGCTCTATGATCGGGCCGACATTTATGTGGCTTTCATTGAAAGAAGCTTGACCCTTCTCAAGCCTACGGGAATACTCTCGTTTATCTGTGCGGATCGCTGGACCCTGAATCGCTATGGAGCCCCGCTGCGCCGGATGATCGCAGAAGGCTTCGGCGTTAAGGCCTACATCGACCTTCATCAGGCCTCCCCCTTCGAATCCGAGGTCATCGCCTACCCTTCTATTTTTGCGATTTCTCCTGGGCGCTCTGCCAACGTCCCTGTCGGCCGCCTAACGGACGCTGCACCTGAAGAGTGCGCGGCTTTGCTTCACGCTTTGGCCAAATCTCATAATGTTGAAGGGAAAGTCGCGATTTACCCTTCTTGGTTCACGGCGGACGAGCCCTGGGTCCTGAGCCCCCCAGAACACCTCAAAGTGTTGCGGGAATTGGAAGCGCGATTCGCGCCGATCGAAGCTGATGGCCGGACCAAAGTTGGAATCGGTGTGGCGACGGGCAGTGATGCTGCCTATATCGTCGGGCCAGACGCTGATATCGAAAAGAGCCGGCTGGTGCCCTTGGTGATGAGAGAGGACATTGAGAACGGCAAACTTAGGAATAACCATCATTTCGTCATTAATACCTTTGATGTCGATGGCAGACTAATCAACCTATTGGATTTTCCGCGGCTGAGAAAGCATCTCGAATCTCACGATCTGAATATCAAGCGCCGCCACGTTGCTCGGAAGAATCCTGTCTCCTGGTTCCGCACAATCGACCGAGTCTATCCTGAGTTGGTCAAGGTCCCCAAACTTCTGATTCCGGACATCGCTGGCTCCAACGAGGTAGCGCTCGACGAGGGCCGCTACCATCCGCACCACAACCTCTACTTCGTCACCTCCGACGTCTGGGATTTGGCCGTGCTCGGGGGACTGCTAAGCTCGAAGGTCGCCCTGTTCTTCATCTGGTCGTATGCGACGAAGATGCGGGGCAGCTATCTCCGCTTCCAGGCCCAGTACCTGCGGCGGATTCGCCTTCCGAAGCCGTCTGATCTCTCGTCGGAACTTGTGGCCGAGATCAAAGCGGCGTTCGTCGCGCGCGATTTTGGGCGGTTAGATGCGCTGGCGCTAAAGGCGTACAAGCTTAAATCACTCCCCGAGTTTGATTTTGTGGATACCCGGAGGTAAGTATGCCGGTGCAAGTGCCGCCAGCGTCTTAAGAAGAAGGGAGATTGGAAGGGGATAAGGTCTGTTCATGGAAGTGCGTTTAACTTGGTCGATACCCCGACCATCGGATCCAGATGGTTGGATGCAAGGGGTGGCAGTAATACTATGGGGGTACGTAAAGAGATGCTCGCCTATCAGCATCTGTTCTGGGGAAATGAG
>JBAZVY010000080.1:0-9880 GCA_041660645.1 Elusimicrobiota bacterium
CGCAAGAGCCCCATGGATTACGCCCTGTTCGGCATAATCCTCACCTTGCTGGCTTGGGGCCTGGTCATGGTATTCTCCGCCAGCGCCATCCTGGCCGAACGCAAGTACGGCGGCGCCCTATTCTTCTTCAAGCGCCAACTTTTGTGGACGCTGCTCGGCTTGGGCACCATGTGGTTCTTCAGCCGCACGAACTACAACCGGCTCAAAGAGTGGGTCTGGCCCGCATTCTTTATGACCGCCGTGGTCCTGATCGGAGCGCTCTTCGCTCCGGCCCGCGAGAACGTGCACCGCTGGCTGCCTCTGGGACCGTTCACTTTCCAGCCGTCGGAAGTCGCGAAGTACACGGCCGTGCTGTTCTTGGCCTACTATCTGGACCGCAAGCATTCCAAGACCGCTTCCCCGATACGCGGCCTGCTGGTGCCGGCCGGCGTGGTCTCCGGGCTATTGCCGCTCATCGCATTGGAACCGGACCTGGGCACGCCCATACTGATATTCACGGTGACCATCATGGTCATATGGGTGGGGGGAGGCAAACTCCCCTACCTGTTCGGCGCCCTGGCCTGCAGTCTGCCCGTGGTGGTCTACGAGATCATCACCCGGCCCTACCGCCTGAAGCGTCTGGTCCATTACATCGGCATGCTGCAAGGCTCTTCCGAAGCCAGCTACCAGCTCGAACAAGCCCTGCTGGCCGTGGGCTCCGGCGGCTGGCTGGGCAAAGGCATAGGCGCCTCCCAACTCAAGCTCATGTACCTGCCCACGCCGCATACCGATTTCATATTCCCGGTCATATGCGAGGAACTGGGCCTGGTCGGAGCCGTGACCCTGCTGGGATTGTTCGCGGCCCTGCTGCTGCGCGGCATGCGCGTGGCCAAGACCGCTCCCAACCTGTTCGGCTCTCTGCTGGCCACGGGCATCACGCTCACCATCACCCTGCAAGCATTCATAAACGCCTGCATGTCCGTAGGCCTGCTGCCCACCAAGGGCATGCCCATGCCCCTGATATCCTATGGCGGCTCCTCCCTGCTCGTCACCATGGCCGCGGCCGGGGTGCTGCTCAACATATCCCGGCAGTCCTCCCTGCATTCCAAATACACGGCCCACGGAGCGCCCACGCTGGCCAAGCAAGGGCCTTGGGCCGGACTGCCCAGCATGCAGGTGCCGCGGCCATGAGCCGCCGCATAGTCATAGCCGCCGGCGGCACGGGCGGCCACTTCTATCCAGGCCTGGTCCTGGCCCAGGAGCTGCGCCGCCGCGGCTGGCAGCCGCTGCTGATCGTGCGCCGGGGCGATCCGGCCCTGGCCCGCCTGGCCGCGGAAGATCTGCCGGCCGTGGAATTGGACCTGCACGGCCTGTCCCGCCGGCCCGGACCGGGCTGGCTCACCCTGCCCTGGAAACTGCTGCGCTCATGGGGGCTAGCCGGGCGCATACTGCGCGATTTCGATCCCAACATAGTGGTAGGCATGGGCGGCTACCTGACTTTGCCGGCCGTGCTGGCGGCCCGGCTGCGCGGCATACCCTGCGCCGTGCATGAATCCAATTCCGTGCTGGGCCTGGCCAACCGGGCAGCCGCGGCCCTAGGGTCCAAGATATTCCGCGGCCTGCCCCCGGCTCCCGGGGAGACGCCCGGCACCCTGACCGGCACGCCGGTGCGGCCAGCGCTCTGGACCCCAGGAGATGCCCGCAGCGCCCGCTTGGAACTAGGCTTGGACCCGGCGGCCTTGACCGTGCTGGTCTTCGGCGGCAGCCAGGGCGCCCGCGGCTTGAACCAACACGCGCCCGCGGCGCTGGCCCGAGCCGCTGGCGCCGGAGCCGCCCGCGGGCTCCAAGTCCTGCATCTGGCCGGAGCCCAGTCCGCCGAGGCCGTGGCCGCGGCCTATCGCTCCGGCCCCCTGCGCGCGCGAGTCCTGCCCTATCTGGAAGCCATGGACAAGGCCTATGCCGCGGCGGACGTGGTAGTATCCCGCGCCGGCGCCAGCACCTTGGCGGAACTCGATTGCCTGCGCAAGCCGGCGGTCCTCGTGCCCTATCCCAATGCCGCAGGCGCCCACCAGGAGGCCAACGCCCGGATCCTGGCCGCGGCCGGGGCCGCCCGAATGGTCCTGGAACACCAACTTCCCGACCAGCTGGCCGCGGAACTGACCGATTTGCTATCGTCTCCGTCGGCAGCCGAGCAACGCCGGCAGATGTCTGCGGCCTACGCCCGGCTGGGCCTGCCCAACGGACAAGACGCGGTGCAGCGCCTGACCGCAGCCGTAGAAGGAGCCGCCGAATGAAGATGCGCCCCCGGATACTAGTCACCAACGACGACGGCATACACGGCCCCGGACTGCGGCCGCTGATCGCGGCCATGCAGCGCATCGGCCGCGTGATCACCGTGGTGCCGGATCAGGAACGCTCCGCGGACAGCCACTGCCTGACCCTGCACAAGCCCATACGCGTGCACACCTTGGCCCCGGACCTCTACACGGTCAACGGCAGCCCGGCGGATTGCACCCGTTTCGGCGTGCTCTGGGTCATGAAGTCCAAGGTGGATATAGTCGTCTCCGGGATCAACCGCGGCTACAACCTGGGCGAAGACATCATATACTCAGGCACCGTGGCCGCGGCCCGGGAAGCCCGGATACTAGGGGTACCGGCCATCGCCTTCTCCCAGGATCCGGACGACGCCTCTTATGCCGCGGCCACGGCCTTCGCCTACAAGCTGGCGCGCCTGACCCTGCGCCACGGCCTGCCCAAAGGCGTGATCCTCAACGTCAATTTTCCGCCTTCGCGCCGGGGCAAGACCGCCGGCGCCAAAGTCGTGCGCCTGGGCCGGCGCATTTATTCCAACAGCATCAGCCGGCGCTCCGACCCCCGCGGCAAGGTATATTACTGGCTGGGCGGCAAAGGCGTAAAATGGATCGAGGTGCCGGGCACGGACGTCAGCGCCATATCCTCCGGCAAGATCTCGGTCACGCCTCTGCACCTGGACCAGACCGAGAACTCCATAATCGACGCCGTCAACGACTGGGGCCTATGATGCTCTCCGCCGCCTGCCTGGCTTTATGCCTAGCCGCAGCCGCGGCCGAACCCAGCCCCGAAAGCCCGAGCGCGACCGCAGCCTCCACGGAGAGCGTGACCGTGTCCCTGACCGCGGTCGGAGACATACGCTTGGACGGTCCGGTAGGCGAGATCCTGGCCAAAGGCGGGATATCCGCGCCTTTCTCCGGCTTGGGCGACAGTCTACGCGCCGACATCCTTCTGGGCAACCTGGAATGCCCGCTGACTAAGCGCGGAACCAAGCAGCCCAAGACCTGGACCTTCCGCGCCCCGCCCAAGAACCTGGCCGCGCTCAAGGCCGCGGGCTTCAATATCCTAACCATAGCCAACAACCACGTGCTGGATTACGGCCCGGACGGGATATTCGACACCCTGGCGGAACTGCGCCGCTCCAGCATCCCGTTCATCGGCGGAGGCAAGGACCTGGAAGAGGCTCAAAAATTGGAGATCCTGGAAGTCCATGGCCTGCGCGTGGGCTTTTTGGGATTTACCAGCACCTTTCCGGAAGAAGCCTGGGCCCGCCGCGACCGGCCGGGCGTGGCTTACAGCGAGCTCTCGCGCGTCAAGGCCGCCATAGAGGCGGCCCGGCCCCGCTGCGACATGCTGGCCGTGGTCTTCCACGGAGGCACGGAGCTGGCCCCGGAGCCCAACGATATCCAGAAAGAATTCGCCCATCTGGCCATCGACTCCGGAGCCGACATCATAATCGGCCATCACCCGCACGTGGTGCAGCCCCTGGAGATCTATAAGGGCAAACCCATCATCTATAGTCTGGGCAACTTCCTCTTCGTTTCTCCCAACCCAGCCACCCGGCCCACCATCGCGGCCCGGACCCAGGTATCGGCTAAAGGCGTAGAAGGCATAGAATTCCTGCCTTTCGACACCAACTGGGGCCGGCCGGTGCCCGCCTCCGACGAACAGCGCGGATCCATAGCCGCGACCCTGGACCGCTACGGCGCCCTGACCGCGGAACCGGCCAAATACCGCCTGGCTCCGCGCTGACCGCTGGATCCTCCAGCCTTAAAAGCAGCCCGGCATGCTGCGTCCGGACGTAGTCACTGCGGCTGCCAGCCGTATCAAATCTATATGTTTGCGCGCATAGATTAGACACGGAACACTGAGCATATATAATAGCGAGCCGGCCGGGCCGGCTCGTACGCGTTGCAAGTCCAGCCAGGGATTAGATACCATGACTGCATGAACCTCAAGTTTTTGCGCGGCATACCATTCCTGCATGCATTGAGCCTGCCCAATCTCCGCCGGATAGCCCGCATCGCCAAGGAGCGCGATTTCAAGGCCGGCACGACCATCTTCTCCAAATCCGAATCCGGCCGGCATATGTTCATCGTGGTCCGCGGCCGGGTCCGCATATTCTCCAGTTCCAACAGCAAAAAGCGCAAGACCTTCGCCTACCTGGCCCCGGGCGAATGCTTCGGCGAGATGGCCTTGGTCGACGGCCACACCCGCTCCGCCTCCGCGCAAGCCGTGGAGGACTCCAGCCTATTGGTAATCCGCAAATCCGACTTCGAAGGACTCCTGCTCTCCGATCCCAAACTGACCCTTTACCTGCTGCGCACCGTGTCCGAACGCCTGCGCCAAGCCAACGAGGAGATCGAAAACCTCCTGTTCCGCAACATGCTGGGCCGGGTCTCCGGAGCGCTCTGCTCCTTGGCGCGCCACGGCCGCAAATTCCGGGGGGGAGTGCTGTTGAACCAGCACTACACCCAGCAGGAACTAGCCGACCTGGTGGGCACCACCCGCGAACCCCTGACCCGCGCCATATCCACTCTGCGCCGGGCCCAGATCGTGGACACGCATCACGGCTTGTACTTCATAAAATATCCGAACAAACTAGCCAACCTCTGCCACCCCCTACACTCATGAAACCAACCGCCCATCGCACGCACGCCTGCGGGGAACTCACGGCCGCTCATAAAGGCCAAGATGTACGTCTGGCCGGCTGGGTCCATTCCCGGCGCGACCATGGCGGGGTATATTTCCTGGACCTGCGCGACCGCTCCGGCCTGGTCCAAGTCGTGGTCAATCCGGAAGAGACCGAAGCTTTCCTGGCCGCGGGCAAGCTCGGCGCCGAGCACGTCATAGAGATCGAAGGCTGCGTGCAATTGCGGCCCGAAGGCATGAAGAACCCCAAGCTCCCCACCGGGGAGATCGAGGTCAAGGCGAGATCCTTGCAAGTGCTCAACGCCTCCAAGGTGCCCCAATTCGATATCTCCGAGCAGATAACCGCCAACGAAGACACACGGCTCAAATACCGCTTCCTGGACCTGCGCCGGCCGCACATGCTCCAAAACATGGTAATTCGCCACCAGTTATCCCAATCCGTGCGCCGCATGCTGGACTCGGAAGGATTCCTGGAGATCGAGACCCCCATCCTGACCAAAGCCACCCCGGAAGGAGCCCGGGACTTCCTGGTGCCGGCGCGCTTGTCGCCCGGAAACTTCTACGCCCTGCCCCAATCCCCGCAGATCTTCAAACAGATACTCATGGTCAGCGGCGTGGACCGCTATTTCCAGCTGGCCCGGGCCTTCCGCGACGAAGACCTGCGCTCCGACCGCCAGCTCGAGCACACGCAGATCGATCTGGAGATGTCCTTCGTGGAAGAGGCCGATGTGCACGCTTTAGTCGAACGCATGCTGACCACGGTATTCCGCGAGACCTTGAACGTGGAGCTCAAGACCCCTTTTGCGCGCCTGGACTATTCCGAGGCCATGCTGCGCTACGGCTCGGACAAGCCCGACTTGCGCTTCGGCCTGGAGATAGCGGACTGCACCGAACTGTTCCAGGACAGCGCCTTCAAGGTGTTCGGAGAAGCCGCCCGCGGCGGCGGCGTGGTACGGGCCTTGCACGCGCCGCACGAACTCTCGCGCACCGAGGTGGACAAGCTCTCGGACTTGGTCAAGAAGCAGGGCGCCAAGGGCCTGGCCTGGATAAAATGGGAAGCCGCGGGCCCGGCCTCGCCCATAGTAAAATTCCTGGAACCCGCCAAGTTGGAAGCTCTGAAGGCCAAATTCCAGCCCCAACCCGGGCACTACACGTTCTTCGCCGCGGACAAGGCCGCGATAGCCGCGCCTTGCCTGGGCACCGTGCGCAAGGAGCTGATCACACGCTTGAAGCTCAAACCCAGCCAACCCTGGTATTTCCTGTGGGTCACGCGCTTTCCCTTGCTGGAATGGGCGCCGGACGAGGACCGCTGGACCTTCTCCCACAACCCTTTCACCGCGCCCTTGGCCTGCGACCTGCCCAAGCTGGACTCAGACCCCGGCAGCGTACTCTCGCATCAATACGATCTGGTGCTCAACGGCGTGGAGATCGCCTCCGGCTCCATCCGCAACCACCGGCCCGAGATCCAAAGCAAGATACTCGGACTCATGGGCTTCTCGCCCGAGGCCCAGCAGGCCCAGTTCGGGCTCCTGCTCAACGCCCTGGAATACGGGGCGCCTCCGCACGGCGGCATCGCCCTGGGCTTGGACCGGCTGGTGGCCATACTGCGGGGGGAGGATTCCATCCGCGAAGTCATAGCTTTCCCCAAGACCCAGAAAGGCTCCTGCCTTTTGAGCGACGCGCCCGGCCCGGTGGAACCGCGCCAGCTCCAGGAACTGCATATCAAGCTCGACCTGCCGCCGGTGCGCAGTCCGGATAAAATCGCGGGCTGAGGACAGCCATTAATAAAAAGGCCCTCCATTCGGAGGGCCTTTTTAATCTGGTGGACGTGACAGGGATCGAACCTGCGACCTCTTCCTTGCGAAGGAAGCGCTCTCCCAGCTGAGCTACACGCCCAAATCGGTGCTAAGTGAGAGTTTACCAAACTTTCTCAGTAATTGAGTAGCTCCTAGTTACTTCAGTTTACTTCCGGGTGGCTCATTTGGTGGCCAATCAAATGTCAACGACCTAAAGGAAAAGCTCTCGCGGTGAGAACGCCACTATAATCATGAGAGGACCCACATGGCCTTGGATGGGCAAATGTCAGCAGAAAAGTTACAATCGGGATTGTCAGCAAGTTCTACCCGGCGAGATGTTGCAGACAGACCCGACTAATAAGTGCTTGATCCCCCATTGTTTTTGACACAAAAATGGGGTACTATTTGTGTCAATTATGGGCAAGCACGCAGGGTCTACCGACAGTCGCATACAAACCCTAATCATGAGCCGCCCTGCCGGCTGGGTGTTCACACCGGCAGACCTCAGCGCTTTGGGCAGCCGAAATGGCATCGCCGGAGCGCTTAAACGACATAAAAGGACCGGCCTTATCCGGCAGGTGGCGAGGGGGCTCTACGAAAGGCCGCGCATGCATCCCAAGCTCGGCACGCTCCACCCGGACTTGCAGGCAATAGCCAAGGCGCTTCAAAAGCGCGATGCGATTCGCCTGCAGCCGACCGGGGCTTATGCAGCCAACTTGCTTCATCTCTCCACCCAAGTGCCAACCCGCGTGGTCTATCTAACAGATGGCCCGACGCGCCGCCTGAATATCGGCAAGACACAAATCGTGCTGCGCCAGACCACGCCCCGAAATATGGCCACTGCCGGAAGCGCCAGCGGCCTGGTCATTCAAGCTTTGCGATGGCTGGGCAGGGATATCGACCATCAATCCACAGTGCGTCACCTTCGCAAGCTGCTGTCGCCCGCAGATCGCCGACGCCTTTCCAACGACGCACGTTATGCTCCGGAATGGATTGCAAACATTATGCGCCAAATAGCCGAGACTTCCAGGACCGCTAAGTGAACGCCTGGTTAAGCCTCGACCAGAAAGAACGACGCCTGGCCTGCGAAAAGACGGCCGTCGAGTTGGGGATATCAGCGGTCAGTGTCGAGAAGGATTTTTGGGTCTGCTGGGTCCTACGAGAGCTTCTTTCTCTGCCCGGGTGGGGAGAACAATTGACCTTGAAGGGCGGCACTTCCCTGTCAAAAGCATGGAAACTAATTGACCGATTCTCGGAAGACATAGACTTGGTAATAGAACGGGCGCACCTTGGCTTTGCCGGGCCGACCCTAAGCGGTAGTCGTGTGGAAAAGCTGAAGGAGGTCTGCAGTGCCAGGATCGATGCCGGAATTCGCCCAGCCCTTCTACAACGAATCGGAAAGGCGCTGCCGAAAGGCGCGGACTGGAGTCTACGCCTGGCGGGCCGCGATGAAGACCGCGACCAGTTGACCCTTCTTTTCGCTTACCCGAGCGTACTGCCCATCGAAACGGACTATATCAAACGCGAAGTCCGGATGGAGTTCGGTGCGCGTTCCGAGACCGAACCGGCGGAACGCCCGACGATCCAGCCGTTTCTATCCGAACATATCCCCGGGATATTCTCATCCGCTGGATTCATAGTAAAGACCATCGCTGCCCGCCGGACTTTCTGGGAAAAAGCGATGCTATTGCATGAAGAATGCTACCGCCCGATTGAGAAGCCACTAAAAAAGAGACTGTCTCGTCACTACTACGACATCTTCTGCTTGATCGAGAAAGGAACCGCCGCCGAGGCGATCAAGGACGCACTGTTGTTTGACCGCATTGCCAAACACCGTCAGGCATTCTTCCGGCAGAAATGGCTCGACTACAGCACCCTCAAGAAGGGAACCCTTCGCATGGCACCTCCCAAAGCACGGCTTGCTGAGTGGCGCCGGGACTACCAAGCGATGAGAGGAGATATGTTCTTCTCCGAGCCGCCCGCTTTCGCGCAGGTCCTGGCAGCGGTCGGGAAGTTCGAAGCGGACTTCAACAACGCCTAAGCGGCACCTGCGGTCATAATGAAAGCCATCCTAGAGCTGAATCTCCCCGAAGAAAGCGCGGGACACGTGCGCCGCACAACAAGGTTACGCAAGAATAGCCTTGAAAATTTAACATTCCCCTGTTATATTATGGGCTGTAAGATAAACCAGCGTACCCCACAACTATAACCATGCACGAAGAGCAACGGGCATCGCGGCACGAGCCGTCAGAGCAGGCGCCGGGACTCGTAGTCCCGGACCTGGCCAACCTCGATGCCATAAACAACATCGACACCGCGCGCATGGCCCTGCGCTGGGCCCTGGAACGCATCCACTCCCTGCAGCAGACCCAATCCGCCCAGGAGAAGACCCTCTCCGAAGAGACCGCCGCGCGCGCCCAATCCGAACAGGACCGCAAGGATCTGCAGCGCGTCCTCGAACTGCGCGGCCACGAGGATTCCCAACGCAGCGCCTACTACGCAAAACTGGAAGCCTATCTGGCCCAGAACTTCGCGGGCAAGCTGGACCTGCCCGCGCTGATCAAGCGCGAGGTCCAGACCGCGGAACTCGAAGCCATGCTGCATGACCGCCAGTTCCAGTTGGAGAAGGAATATGCGGCCCGGCGCGAGAAGCTGGAGGCCGACCTCCAGCGCCTGAAGTTCGAAGCCGAGCAATCCGCTTCGGCCCAAGTGGCCCGGGCCAAGGCCTCGGTGCATGAATCCCGCAAGAGCCTGGAACGCGAATTCGCGGTCAAATTGACCGAATTAGCCGAAAAAGAGGTCCGGATCAAGGCCGGCGAGGCCTCGCTGGACCAGAGACAGCAGCAGTTCGAGGCCTTTGCCCGGGAGCAGCGCGCCCGTCTGGAACTGGACATAAAATCCTTCAAGGATTCCATGGACGACCAGATGCAATATCGGGCCGACAGCATATCCCGATTCTTCTCCAGCCGCAGCGACGCCGCCGCCGCCACCTGGAACCAGGAGAAGACCACTCTGCTCAAGGAGATAGACGAGTGGCGGGAGAAAGCCACCGCTTATCTGCCCCGCCTCTGCGAATTGGAAAAACAGCTTTTAGACGCCCGGGATTCCGAGCATCAGGCCCAATATACGGCCCAATGCCAAGG
>JBAZVY010000081.1:0-4095 GCA_041660645.1 Elusimicrobiota bacterium
CTGGGCAGTATGATCACCTGGGCCAGGCCTGAGGTCTCCTTGATCAGGCCGCCCAGCTCCGGCTCGATGCCGCCGGCCTCGCCGTCAGCCAGGAAGTCCTGCCCGCCCACGGTCACGGTCACGTCCGCGCCTTCCAAGGCGTGGAAATCAGAGGATGAGAACGTGGCGCTGGCCACGCTGCAGTAATAGCGCAAAGGCTGGCCGGAGATCCGGGTCAGAGTAAGATTCTTCGACCCCGAGGGCATGACCACCTGGGAGGTGATGACCGCGGCATCCGGAAACGCTGCGTCTTCCGTCCTTAAGGTCAAGATAGCCGTGGCCGGAGCAGCGGCAGGCGAAGCCGCGGCCAGCACGGTATTGACGGTGGGGCTCAGGACCAGCGACACCCGGGTCTTGCGGTTCTTGGACAGCACCGTGACCGAGGCGGAGCCGGACTTGGCCGTGTCAGCCGTGCTCTTGGCCGTGACCGTTACGGTAGCGGGGTTGGGCACGGACGCAGGCGCGCTGTAGAGTCCGCCGGAGGATATCTTACCGACCGCAGCATTTCCTCCCAGTACGCCATTGACGCTCCAGGTCACGCCGGTATTGGCAGCGCCCGTCACCGTGGCCGTGAACTGTTGGTTGAAAGTAGCCTTGACCGAGGCGCTGACCGGACTCACGCTGACTGCCACCGGCACGACCACGGCCAGAGTGGTGAAGCTGAAGTCGCCGGAGGCAGCCAGGTTGCCGGCCGCGTCGCGGGACTTCACGCGGTAGTGGTACCACGTGCTGGCAGATAAGCCGCTCAAGCCCGCGCCATGGCTGGTAAGCATGGAGGCGTTAAGCGCGCTCGACTGGCCATAGGCCGTGGTCGGTCCGAATTCCACCTGGGTGTCGGCAGCCTCGTTAGTGGTCCAACTGATCACGACCGAACCCGAGCTTACGGACGCGGCAGACACGGCGCTGATGACCGGCGCGGCCAAGTCGGGCGCAGCCGTGGTGGTGAAGCTGAAGTCGCCGGAGGCCGCCAGATTGCCGGCCGCGTCGCGGGACTTCACGCGGTAGTGGTACAGCGTGCTCGCGGACAAGCCGCTTAAAGCCGCGCTATGACTGGTTATCATGCCGGCCGCCAACGCGCTCTGCTGGCCATAAGCGGCGGTCAGCCCGAACTCCACCTGGGTATCGGCAGGCTCATTGGTGGTCCAACTGATCACGGCTGACCCGGAATTCAGGGAGCCCGCGGCCACGGCGCTGATATTCGGCGCCGTGGTATCGGGTATGGCCAAGGTAGTGAAGCTGAAATCACCGGACGTGGCCAGGTTGCCGGCCGCGTCGCGGGACTTTACGCGGTAGTGGTACAGCGTGCTGGCAGATAAGCCGCTCAAAGCCGCGCTATGGCTGGTGAGCAGGGCCGCGGCCAAAGCGCTCGACTGGCCATAGGCGGTAGTAAGCCCATACTCGACCTGGGTATCGGCGGCCTCGTTGGTGGCCCAGCCGATCACCGCCGAGCCCGAGCTGATAGCGCCCGCGGCCACGGCGCTGAGGCTCGGCGCGGTAGCGTCCGGCGCCGCCAAGGTGGCGAAAGTGAAATCTCCGGACACCGCCAGGTTGCCGGCCGCGTCCCGGGATTTCACGCGGTAATGGTACAGCATGCTCGCGTTCAAACCGCTCAAAGACGCGCTATGGCTGATGATCGGGGCGGCCGCCAAGGCGCTCTGCTGGCCGTAGGCGGTGGTGAGCCCATACTCGACCTGGGTGTCCGCGGCCTCATTAGTGATCCAACCGATCAGCGCGGAAGCGGAGTTTATGGAGCCCGCGGCCACGGCGCTGATGACCGGCGCCGTGGCGTCAGGCACGGCCGTGGTAGTGAAGCTGAAGTCTCCGGAGATCCCTAGGTTGCCGGCCGCGTCGCGGGACTTCACGCGGTAGTGGTACAGCGTACTCGCGGACAAGCCGCTCAAAGCCGCGCTATGGCTGGTGGTCAGGGCGGCATGGAGGCCGCTTTGCTGGCCGTAGGCGGCGGTAAGCCCGAATTCCACCTGGGTATCAGCAGGCTCATTGGTGGTCCAACCGATCACAGCCGAGCCCGAGCTGATGGAGCCCGCAGTCACGGCGCTTAGGGCCGGCGCCGTGGCATCGGGTATGGCCAAGGTAGTGAAGCTGAAATCCCCGGACGTGGCCAGGTTGCCGGCCGCGTCGCGGGATCTCACTCGGTAATGATATAAGGTGCTGGCCGACAGGCCGCTCAAACCCGCGCTATGGCTGACGAGCGGAGCCGCAGCCAGCGCGCTCGACTGGCCATAGGCGGCGGTAAGGCCGAATTCCACCTGGCTATCGGCGGCCTCGTTGGTGGTCCAGCCGATCACGGCCGAGCCCGTGCTGATGGACGCCGAGGCCACGGCGCTGATCGTAGGCGCGGTGGTGTCGGCGTTGCTGACCGTGACGGACACCGTGGCGGTGCTGGTGTTGCCGGCCGCGTCCCGGGCCACGGCGCTCAACGCATGCGCCCCATTGGACGCGCCCAGGGTATTCCAGCTTATAGCATAAGGCGACGACGTGTCTTCCGCGCCGGTATTGGCGCCATCGAGCTTGAACTGGACTCCGAGCACTCCCACATTATCCGATGCGCTGGCCGATACCGCTACCGCGGACCCCGAGACCGTGGCCCCGGCCGCGGGCGCGGTGAAGGCTACCGCGGGCGCGGCGGTGTCCCCGCCGGACTCCACGGCCGTATTCATATCCGACTGGAGCTCGGCCGGACTGAGCGCGCGGCCGTAGATGCGGACCTCGTCTATGCTGCCGTTAAGGAAACGCGCGATGCCGCCCCGGCTCTGGCCGCCGATGCGCACGGAAGCGGTACCGTTGAAGAAAGGATTAGCGTCTATGGCCCCGGGGAAAGCCGAGTCCAGAACGCCGTTGATATACAGACTGATGTTGGTCCCGCTGCGCACCACCGCCACGTTGGTCATGGCCCCCAAGGGGATCTGCCCTACGCCCGTGACTATGTTGAAAGCAGGCGTGCCCCAACTATATCCGCCCGTGGTCTGCCAGCCGAAACTCAGCCTACGGCTGGAGTCTATGCCGAAAAGATACTCATCGTTGGTGTCCTGAGCCCACTTATTGGCCACGGTGGCCATATCGGTAGAGGCGCTGACCAAAGATACGTACGCGGACAAGGTCAGGTCCGAAGTGGTCAAAGAGTCCGCATCCGGTATATCCACATAAGCGTTGGCGCCGTTGAATGACAAGGCCCCGCCGAACATGCCCATGCCGGTCCAGGCGGCGTTGACCAGCGAACCGGCGTGGTCGTTGCCCGTGAAGTCCGCGGCCGTGGCGCCGGAGCCGGCATTGAACGAATACGCCGCTTTCGGAGCCAACGACGCTGCGCTGTTGCTGACCATCACGCTGATAGCCGCGGTCTTAGTGTTGCCGGAGGAGTCCGTGGCCCGGACGGTCAGGTTGTGCGCGCCGTTGGCCAGGGCAAAAGTATTGAGGGAGAAGGTCCAGCCCGCGGCGCCGGCAGCCGAGGCATAAGCCCCCCCGTCCACGGAGACCGCCACGTTGGAGACCGCTACGTTGTCTGCGGCCGTGCCGCTGAGCGCCACGCTGCCGGACACGGCAGCGCCGTTGGCCGGAGCGGTGATGGCCACCGTAGGCGCGGTGATGTCGGCGTTGTTGACGGTCACGGACACGGCGGCGGTCTGGGAGTTGCCGGCCGCGTCCCGGGCTACGGCGCTGAGAGTATGCGCGCCATTGGACGCGCCCGTGGTGAGCCAGCTTATCTCGTAGGGTGCGATCAGTTCTTCCGCTCCCAGGTTGACGCCGTCGAGCTTGAACTGCACTCCGGCCACGCCCACATCATCCGAAGCCAGGGCCAGAAGTCCGATCAGGCCCGAAACCGTGGATCCATCCGTGGGATAGCTGAACGCCAGCGTAGGCGCGGTGGTGTCGCCGCCCGGCGCGCCAGTATCCAGATCATACGCTGCGGGCAAGGACGGAAACGCATTGTTCCAGGAATAATTGCCGCTGAAGATCGACTGGGGCGGGACCGAGGGATAGGCCTGAGCGGCGTCCAGGCCGCGTCCGGAATTGCCCGATATCCGGTTGCCGGTCAGC
>JBAZVY010000081.1:4105-9815 GCA_041660645.1 Elusimicrobiota bacterium
CGGTCCCGGCGTTCATGAAGCAGCTGCCTCCAGGCGTACAGCCGCTGCCGTCGCTGGTCGCGGTTATGAGATTAGAGGTCCCCGGCTGAGGCAGGGTCCCGGTTATGGTGTTGCCGGCGATGGTTATATTCGTAGGCAGGGTGAGCCAGTTGGCCAAGAATATGCCGTTGTAGTAGTTGTTGGCGATGGTATTGTTCGTGATCTGGATCCCAGCGCTGGCTCCGGCCACGTCGATGCCCGCAGGCACATTGTAGCCGTCCACATACACGAAGTTGCCGTTGCCGCTAAGGATGTTGTTGTTGACCAAGACATTGGTCACCGTATCGTTTCCGCCTATGGAGATGCCGCCTCCGATATTATTCGTGAACGTGCAGCTCTCGATGCGCACATTGCTCACCGGGGTCCCGGCGTTGGGCTCCACGTCGATGCCGAACGCAGGCGCCGTGCCGTTCGTGTTCTTGAACACCGAGCTCGTCACTGCTATGGCGTCTCCGCTTACCAGGGAAAGGCCCTGGCGGCGGTTATTATCAGCGATTATGTTATGGACCGTCACCGAGCTGGCGCCCGCTATGTATATCCCGTCTCCCCAACAATCCTTGACCGTTATGCCCTCTACCCGCACGTTCTGAGCGCTGCCGCTCAATTGCACGGCCATGCCCCACTCGCCGCTGGTGCCGATATGGCCGGCTCTTTCGCCCTGGATGGCGCCGGCGCCGGTTATGTTCACATTGCTGCTGCCGTTGACTATCACCACGGCATAGTTGCTCGCCGAGGTGGGTATCGCCCTCAATACCGCGCCCGCGGAAAGCTGTAAAGTCATATTGCTCTTCAACAGGAGCCCGCGGCTGCTGGAGACCACGGAATTGATCATGTATATGCCGTCGGGCACATATACCGTGCCCCCGGCCGCTACGGCGTTGATCGCGGCCTGGATGGCGGCGGTGTCGTCGGTGCTGCCGTCGCCCTTGGCATTATAGGGGGCATTCTTCACGTTCAGGGCGCCGGCTGAAGCCGAGGTGGTAAAAGCATAATCCCCCGAAACGGCCAAGTTCCCGGCCGCGTCGCGGGACTTCACGCGGTAGTGATAAAGCGTGCTCGGGGCCAAGCCGCCCAGCCCCGCGCTATGGCTGGCCGCTAGGGCGGCCTGCAGCGCGCTCTGCTGGCCGTAGGACGCGGTAGGGCCGTACTCGACCTGGGTATCGGCGGCCTCGTTGGTGGTCCAGCCGATCACGGCGGAACCGGAACTGACCGACGCCGCGGCCACCGCGGAGATGACCGGCGCGGCGACATCGCTCCCATCGGTTATGACTCCGGTGCAATTGACTATGGAAGCCAGCACGCCGGAACTCAAAGGCTCGCTGTTGCCGGTCACGGTCAGTCCGTCTATGCTTTTGAACGACAGCACCGGGCCGGCCACGGTCTGCGCCGCCGTATTATTAGTGAAGACGATGTTGGAAAGACGCTTGTATTGATTCTGGTTGAAATAGGACAACAACGATGCGTTCGAACTCCCATTTATAGTGTTGCCCGTGATCGTGATGCTGCTGATCACGTTATAGGCCGTGCCGCTGCCGCAGGCCGCAAATCCCGCGCCCACGCCGAGATCCGGCCCCCAAGAGCCCACCGTATTGTTGCGGAACGTGACATCGGTCACGGATTCCGTGTCCAGATTGGGCTCCACATCGATCGCGAAATAACCCAGATCATCGAACTGATTGTTCTCGACCAGGATATGATCGCCTGAGATGATCGATATGCCTTGCCGGCCCGCGTCTTGGATGTGATTATTATGGATGTAAAGATTGCTGCCCGCAGTGGTCTTGAATCCGTCGCCGCCGATGCCATGCGCGAAGATATCGTAAACCTCGACGCCATTGCTGTTGTCTATTTCCACCGCATGAGCCATCTCTCTGGCCGAACTCCACACTCCTGGGGTCGGATTGCTGGCCTCGAGTTCGAAGCCCTTGATTATGATATTGGTGTTGACCCCGCTGAAATACCCATTATAATTGCGGCCGAGCAGGAAGAGGCTTTGCAGCTGAGTAAATCCGGCCGCGGGGTCGAGCTTGAGCTTGGTTCCATAGCCGGAGAACGTGAGATAGGACCGGTCCTTGAACTGCAGCCCCTGGCTCAATAGATAAGTCTTGCCGGCGGGGAAGAGCAGTACGGAGGGATTGGCGGCCGTCCCATTAGGCACGCTAGCTATCCAATTATTGAGCAAGGCCGTTACATCCGCGGCGCCCGTGCCGTCGATCGTGCCGGGCACGGTATAGGCGCCCGGCACGCCCAAGGTGGTGAAGCTGAAGTCCCCGGAGAGCGCCAGATTGCCGGCCGCATCGCGGGATTTAACGCGATAATGATAAAGCGTGCTCGCGGTCAGGCCGCTCACGCCCGCGCCATGGCTGGTGGTCTTGACGGGATTAAGCGCGGTCGACTGGCCGTAGGCGGTGGTAAGACCGAACTCGACCTGGGTATCGGCGGCCTCGTTGGTGGTCCAGCCGATCGCGGCCGAGCCCGAACTGATGGCTCCCGCGGCCACTGCGCTTATGGCCGGAGCTGTAGTATCCGCCGCGGTGGCGTCGAAATAGAACTGCAGATCGTTATCATGGCGGTTGACTATGCCCCACTCATCCCACCCCGTCCAGCCGCTCCCATTATTGAATTCTGCGTACCCGTCCCCGAAGCATATCCCCGGCTTATACCCATAAGCGCTTCCCTTCTCCAGCGCATGGGCGGTATGCACGGTGTCCGCAGGAGAAACCAGCACGAGGCGGTAGCCCTGTCCCGCCTGCAGGGTCAGAGGCGCCGTGAATTGGACCCGGACCCACGAAGCGCCATTATGGCTCGAAGACACCAGCCCTGGCGGGACGAGTACCGTGCCCTGATCGACTAACGTCCCATCCGCTTTTTCCACACGGACCGTGAGCGGGCTGGACCCGCTGGTGCGATTGACGCGTACGGACACGGCTGGGACTGCGAGATTCGAACCGGAGACCGTAAAGGTCTCCCGGACGCCTTGAGCGCCCGAGATCGGCTTGGGGTTCACCCAGCCGGCCGTGGTAGTCTGGCCATAGCCCTGGATATAGCCCAGCCCTTGATAAGACCCGTCCGCATAATCCAGTTCTATGGTGGGAGTATAGCTATGCCCGACCCCTCGAGTGAAAGCGACCCAAGCTCCGCCGGTACAGCGTTCGAGCATGGCCAGGTCGGTGTTAGAAGTCGTAGGCTGCATGGGAGAATTAGCGTCCCACATGAAGAGATGATCCAGGGAGACCCAGTTGGCCGTGGGGTCTGCGGCCACATTAGTGAACACGATATGATAAAGCTGGCCGGCCGTGAGATTGGCCGGGGCGGCGAATGTCAACAACGGGAAATGGTTGCCATTGGTTATCGGGGCGTCATACTGCAAAGACGCCAGCGTGGCTCCCGAAGGCGCGTGGTTGCCGGTGCCGTCGTCGGTCTGGATCTGGATGAGGATATTGCCGCCGTTGCCCAGGCCGTAACCCGCCTTGACATCGCTCCAGATGAACTTGGGCCGGATCGATTGCAGGGTCCCGCTGTATTTAGCGCGTATCCGCAAGCTGGCGACTCGATTGCAGGTGTCGTTGGCGGTATTCCAACCTATGACCTGGTTGCCCAGATCATCCGCATTGACGCCGGAGCCGTAATAGCCCGCCGGAACGGCCGCAGCGGTGGTGGTGAAGCTGAAGTCTCCGGAGGTGGCCAGATTGCCGGCCGCGTCGCGGGACTTGACGCGGTAGTGGTAGACCGTGTTCGCGACCAAACCGTTCAAACCCACGCTATGGCTGGCGAGCATGGCGGCGACAAGTGCGCTCTGTTGGCCATAGGCGGTAGTGAATCCGAATTCGACCTGGGTATCGGCGGCCTCGTTGGTAGTCCAGGAGATCACGGCCGAGCCGGAACTTACCGCGGACGCGGCTACGGCGCTGAGCGTCGGCGCGGTGGTATCCGCCGCGGCTGCGGTGGTCGCCGTGGCCGCAGCCGAGGTCGAGACCCCGACCGCATTGAAGGCCACGACCCGTCGGGTATAGGCGGTGCTGGCGGATAGCCCGGTCTCGGTCCAGGCCGCGGCGTTGGCCGCGAGATTGCCGGACAGGTTCACGTTGGCGGGAGATATCACCCGCAATCCGGTCGCGCCCGGCGGGATGCTCCAAGTCCACACTATGGAGCCAGCCCCGCCCGCCGTCCCGGAGAAATTAGCCGGCAATACGCTGTCCCAGGAGCAAGCCTTGCCATTGCCCCACACGATGTTGCCGCTGATGGTATCGCCTACGCTGGTATCCTGGAAAGCGCCGTAGCCGCCGTTGCCGACTAGGATATTGCCCCGGGCCGTAGTCGCGGTATCGTTATACAGGATCAGGCCGTCTCCAGACCAAGTGGAGGCGCCGTATGGTATGGTGCCGGTCACGGTATTGTTCGCAACCAGTATATTGTTCGAATAGCTCACGAATATGCCGGCGCCGGTGGCATTGGCCACGGTGTTGTTGCGGATGATGTTGCCGCCGGCTCCGCCCGAACAGGAGGTGAAGGCGATCGCATGGTTAGCCGGGCTGAGCGCGCCTACGCCGTCGCCCGTGAAGGTATTGTATTCCACGATCACATTATTGACGAACGTGGTGGCGCGGTTCACATAAGCGGGACCGCCTCCGAAACCGCCGCCCGCGTTGTTGCTGAACGTACAGCTGGCGATGCGCACGTTGGCCACGGTCTCATTGAGATTCGGCTCGATGTCGATGCCCAGTTCCGGCTCGGTCCCGGTCGTATTCTTGAAAGTGGAGTTGCGCACCAGCATGCCATTGACATTGGTTATGGACATGCCTTGGCGGCGATTATGGTCCGCGACCACGTTCTGCAGGGTGATGTTGGTGGAAGTAGCCCCGCCGACATAGAAGCCGTCGCCCCAGCACTCCTTGGCGGTCACTCCGTCGACCAGGATATTATGCGACCGGATGATGTTTATGCCCATGCCCCACTCGCCGCCCGTACCGGTATGGGCAGCGCGCTCCCCCTCCAAGATGCCGCCGATGATGTTGGCGTTGCTGACGTCCACGAGTTGGATGATGGCATAGGCCGGGGAAGCGTTCGGCAAGGCCTTGAGCGTGGCGCCCGCGGCCAAGCTCAGGGTCATGTTGCTCTTCAGAGCCAGCCCATGATTGCCGCTGGCCGCGGAGTAGATCGCGTTGATCATGTAGGTGCCGCTGGGGATGGTGACCGTGCCGCCGGCGGTCACCGCGTTGAGGGCGCTCTGGATGGCCGCGGTGTCGTCGGTGCTGCCGTCGCCCTGGGCGCCGAAATCCTTGGCATTGACGACAGCGGATGCGGAAGTGAGGAAAGAATAATCCCCGGAGACCGCCAGATTGCCGGCCGCGTCCCGGGATCTCACGCGGTAATGGTAGACCGTGCTCGAACCCAATCCGCTCAAACCCGTGCTGTGGCTGGCGGCCAGGGCGGTATGGAGCCCGCTCTGCTGGCCATAGGCGGTGGTGCGGCCGTACTCGACCTGGGTATCGGCGGCCTCGTTGGTGGTCCAACTGATCACGGCTGACCCCGAGCTTATGGATGCCGTGGCCACGGCGCTGATGATCGGCGCCGTGGTGTCGGAGGCGGCTGCAGGCAGGGCTCCGGCGTAAGTACCGTCCCCCAACTTGGCCGGAGAGACGCTGCTGGGACGCAACCGGATGAGCAAGAT
>JBAZVY010000082.1:0-9775 GCA_041660645.1 Elusimicrobiota bacterium
GGTCCCGATGTTGACGTGCGGCTTGCTGCGCTCGAATTTGGCTTTTGCCATGATCTCTGTCTCCTTATCTCTGCTTTTCCCCGGTTATCGCTGCTTGGCCATGGCCGCGGCGTTCTTTTCCACGATGGCCTTCATGACGTTGCTCGGCACCTCTTCGTAATGGCTGGGCTCCATGGTGAAGGAGGCCCGGCCCTGAGAGACGGAGCGCACCGCGGTGGCATAGCCGAACATCTCGGCCAGGGGCACCGTGGCTTTCACGTATTTGAGATGGGCGCGGTCGCCCATATCCATGATCTTAGCCCGGCGGCTGTTCAAGTCGCCGATGACGTCGCCCATGTATTGCTCGGGCGTGATGACCTCGAACTTCATGATGGGCTCGAGGATGGACGGATTGGCTTTCTTACAGCCGGAACGCAGGGCCATGGCCCCGCATATCTTGAAAGCCATTTCCGAGGAGTCCACCTCATGGAACGAACCGTCCAAGAGGGTGACCTTTATGTCCACGATAGGATAGCCGGCCAAAGCGCCGCCATCCAACGCCTCGCGCACGCCCTTTTCCACGGCTGGGATGAACTCCCGCGGGATGCGCCCTTGGCGGACATCGTTGACGAACTCGAAGCCCTTGCCCACGGGCTGGGGCTCGATCTGGATCACGCAATGCCCATACTGGCCGCGGCCGCCGGTCTGGCGGATGAATTTCCCCTCTTCCACGATCTTCTTGCGCACGGTTTCCTTATAGGCGACCTGGGGGGTGCCCACATTGCCTTCCACGTTGAACTCCCGGCGCATGCGGTCCACGATGATGTCCAAATGGAGCTCGCCCATACCCGAGATGATGGTCTGGCCGGTCTCCACGTCGGTCTTGATGCGGAAGGTCTGGTCCTCTTCGGCCAACCGGCCCAGGGCCATGCCCATGCGTTCTTCGTCCGCCTTGGACTTGGGCTCGATGGCGACCGAGATGACAGGTTCCGGGAAGGTGATCTGTTCCAGGAGGATGGGATTTTCCTCGCTGCAGAGCGTGACGCCCACCGCGGAGTTCTTCATGGCCACGGTCGCGGCGATATCGCCGGCGTGGACTTCCTTGATCTCCTCGCGGTGATTGGCGTGCATGCGCAACAAGCGGCCCACCCGCTCTACCGCCCGCTTATTGGCGAAATACACCGTATCCCCGGTCTTGAGCGTACCGGAATATACCCGGAAGAAAGCCAGCTTACCCACGAATGGATCGGTCTGGATCTTGAACATCAAGGCCGTGAAAGGTTCCTTGTCGTTGGGCTTGCGCTCGATGGGCTGCTCGGTGGCCGGGTCGGTCCCCTTGACCGGGGGCAGATCCACGGGGGAGGGCAGATAATCGCAGACGCAATCCAACATGGGCTGCACGCCCTTGTTCTTATAAGAGGAAGCGGCCAAGACCGGGAAGATCTTGGACTGCAGCACGCCCCGGCGCAGGATCTTGCGCAGCTCCGCGGGCTTGAAATCATGGTCTCCGCCCAGATAGCGCTCCATGGCGGCATCATCGAACTCCACGATCTGTTCGATCATCTTTTCCCGCCATTCCTTGGCCTTGTCGACCATGTCCTCAGGTATGTCGGTCACATCCCACTTGGCGCCCAATTCCTCGCCTTGCCAGACCAAGGCATTCATCTCTATGAGGTCTACGATCCCGGCGAACTCAGACTCCGATCCGATAGGCAGTTGGATGGCGCAGGCGTTGGCGCCCAGCATCTTCCGGATGGAGTTATACGACATGTAAAAATCCGCGCCCATGCGGTCCATCTTATTGATATAGGCGATACGCGGCACCGAGTATTTATCGGCCTGCCGCCACACGGTCTCGGACTGGGGCTCCACGCCCTGCACCCCGTCGAAGCAGACCACGGCACCGTCCAAAACGCGCAAGGAACGTTCCACCTCGGCCGTGAAATCCACGTGCCCGGGGGTGTCGATGATGTTGATTTGGCAGTCGCGCCACTGGCAATACGTGGCGGCCGCGGTGATGGTTATGCCGCGTTCCCGCTCTTGCGGCATCCAATCCGTGGTGGTCGCCCCGTCATGCACCTCGCCGATCTTATGGATGCGGCCGGTGTAGTAGAGGATACGCTCGGTCGTCGTGGTCTTACCCGCGTCGATATGCGCGATGATGCCGATGTTGCGGACCTTCTCGAGGTTGGCGCTAGACATGATCTACCACCTGTAATGGGCGAACGCCCGGTTGGCTTCAGCCATCTTATGGGTGTCTTCGCGCTTTTTAAAAGCGACACCTTCCTTCTTGCTGGCCGCCAAAAGTTCCTCGGCCAGGCGCGTGGCCATGGGCTTGCCCGACTTCTGCCGGGCCGCGTCCAATATCCAACGCATGGCCAGCGTAGAAGACCGCGTGGGATTGACCTCTATGGGCACCTGGTAAGTGGCGCCGCCCACGCGCCGGGCTTTGACCTCGAGCAGGGGCCGCACGTTCTCTATGGCCTTGGTCAATACGTTCAAGGCGTCTTCCTTGGCCCGTTCCGCCAGGATATCCATGGCTTGATATATTATGCGCTCGGAAGCGTTCTTTTTGCCCTGGTAGTTGAGCTTGTTGACCAGGCGCGACACCAGTACGGAATTGTATTTGAAATCCGCCGGCGGCAGTCCGCGCCGATCCCGAGGTCTTAGTCCTTTTCTAGGCATATTAATATCTCCTTAGGCCTTAGCCGCTTCTTTCTTGGGCCGCTTGGCTCCGTACAGGGAGCGTCCTTGTCTGCGGCCGTCGACTCCGGCGGTGTCGAGCACGCCCCGGATGATGTGATAGCGCACGCCCGGGAGGTCCTTGACGCGGCCCCCGCGGATCATGACGATGGAATGTTCCTGCAAGTTATGACCCACGCCCGGGATATACCCCGTGACTTCCATGCCGTTGGTCAGCTTGATGCGCGCGATCTTGCGCAGCGCGGAATTCGGCTTCTTTGGCGTGGTGGTCTTTACCTGGGTGCAGACCCCCCGCTTCTGGGGACAGGCGTCGAGCGCCGGCGCCTTGGGGCGGCTGCGCTTCTTGCTGCGTCCGAGTCTTATGAGCTGGTTGATTGTTGGCATGTCGTCCTCTGGATTATGGCTTGGCCTCGGTCTGGGACCGCAGCAGGTCTTGGAGCTTCTCTTGCGGCAAAAGCCCGGTGCCCGCTGGTATCATGTGGCCTATGATTACGTTCTCCTTGAGTCCGCGGAGATAATCGATCTTGGATGTGGTCGCCGCTTCCGTGAGCACACGCGTGGTCTCCTGGAAACTGGCGGCTGAGATGAACGAGTTCGAAGCCAAGGAGGCTTTGGTGATGCCCAGCAGCACGGGTTCGGCCTGGGCCTCCTTGCCGCCTTTAGTTTTGATCTCGCGGTTGGCATCGGCGAAGGTGAAACGATTGACGATTTCACCCTTTAAGAACGAAGTATCGCCGGAATTGATGATCTTCACGTTCTCCAACATCTGGCGCACGATGCACTCGATATGCCGATCGGAGATGTTGACGCCCTGCAGGCGGTACACTTCCTGGATGGCGTTGACCAAGAATTCTTGGACTTCCTTTACGCCCTTGACGTGCAGGATGTCATGGGGGTTGATGGCCCCGTCGGTTATGGCCTCCCCCACGCCCACCCGGTCGCCTTCGTATACCACCAGATGCTTGCCCTGGGGTATCAGGTATTCGCGGACCAGGTCGGTCTCCTCGTTGCGCACCGAGACCATGCGCTGGTCGCGGGGGCCCACGCCCAAGGACACGATGCCCTCGATCTCGGAGATTATGGCCGAGCTCTTGGGCCGCCGCGCCTCGAACAATTCGGACACGCGCGGCAAGCCGCCGGTGATATCCTTGGATTTGGTGACTTCCTGCGGGATCTTGGCCAGGATGTCGCCCGGATGCACGTCTTGTCCCGCCTCCACCGTGAGGATGGTGTCGGTGGGCAGAGGATAGTTGGCTATGTCCTTGCTGCCCTTCTCTATGACGATGCGCGGATTGAGCCGCTTGGACCCGCTGTCGCCGCGCTCCGTGCGGCGCGTCTCCTGCTCGATGATCCGGCGCTCGATGATGCCGGTGATCTTATTGCGTTCCTCATGCAGGGTCACGCCTTCCCGGACGTCCACGAGTCGGATATGGCCTTCCTGCTCCGCCACGATGGGCATGGTGTAGGGGTCCCACTCCGCCAACATGCTGCGGGCCTCCACGGTGGAGCCGTCCTTGACCTTGAGCCGCGCTCCATAAGGCGTCTTCTGCTCTTCGACCGCGCCCGTGGCCTTGTCCGTGACCAGGATCATGCCGGTGCGGGACACGCAGACGTTCTCGCCGTCCCGGTTGACGATCGTGCGGATGTTACGGAACTCGATCTTGCCGCCCTTCAGCGTGAGCGCATGGGAGCGCTTAGTCACGCGCGAGGCCGTACCGCCGATATGGAAGGTGCGCAGGGTGAGCTGAGTGCCGGGCTCACCGATGGATTGCGCGGCGATGATGCCCACGGCCTCTCCGATCTCGACCATTCGGCCGTTAGAGTTGTTCATGCCGTAGCACTTGCCGCACACGCCCTGCCGGCTCTCGCAGGTCAGCACGGAACGGGCCCGGATCATCTCCAATCCGGATTCTTTGACCTGCGCCGATATCTCGGCCGTGACCACTTCTCCGGCCTTGACGATGACCTGTTCCGTGGTCTTGCCCTTGGCGTCCGCGATCGGCACCGAGAGGTCTTCCAAGACCACCCGGCCCAGGACGCGATCGTCCAAAGGCTCGATGACTTCGTCACCCGCAGTGAGGTCGCCCAAACGCACGCCGTTGATGGTGCCGCAGTCGTGCTCGGTTATGACCAAGTCATGGGCTACGTCCACCAGCCGCCGGGTCAAATAACCGGCATCCGCGGTCTTAAGGGCCGTGTCGGCCAGACCTTTGCGGCCGCCGTGGGTGGATATGAAATATTCCAACACGGTCAGGCCTTCGCGGAAGTTGGATATGACGGGCTGTTCGATGATCTCACCCACGCCGCCGGTGAGTTTCTTCTGGGGCTTGGCCATAAGGCCGCGCATACCGGCCAACTGCCGGATCTGCTGGCGGCTGCCGCGGGCTCCAGAATCAGCCATGAGGTATACGGAGTTGAAACGGGCTCGGCCCGCCACGAACTTCTCGGATTCCTCTTTCTTAAGGTCGTCAAACATGACGTCCGCGATCTTGTCCGTGACGTGCGTCCAGATGTCGATGATCTTGTTATAGCGCTCGGCCTCGGTGATGAGGGCGTTCTTGGCCTGCTTCTCGATCTCCTTGACCTTGCGCCGGGCCTCGATTATGGCTTCCTTCTTCAAGGCCGGTATATGCATGTCCGCCACCGATATGGAAAGTCCGGCGGCCGTGGCATAGTGATAGCCCGTGCTCTTTAGGTCGTCCAAGAGCTGCACGGTCCGATAATGGCCCAGGGTCTTATAACAGCGCTCCACCAGGCGGGAGAGCTCCTTCTTGCCTTGCGGGGCATTGAGGTAGCGCAGTTCCGGAGGCAGGATCTGATTGAAAATGACCCGGCCCACCGTGGTCCAATCCTTCCAAGCCGACATCGGCACCGCCTCGGGCTTGCGGCCCTTGGCCTCGCCTTCGTTTATCCGGTTGATGCCCCGGACCTTGATCTTGGCGTGCAAGTCGACCTTGCGGTTCTGATAGGCGGTGACCACTTCGGATTCATCCGAGAATATCATGCCTTCGCCCAGTTCGGCCTGCTTGAACTTGGTGAGATAATGCAGCCCCAGCACCATATCGTGCGAAGGCACGGCGATGGGCTTGCCGGAAGCCGGAGACATGATGTTGTTGGAAGCCATCATGAGCACGCGGGCCTCGAGTTGGGCTTCTTGGGACAAGGGCACGTGCACGGCCATCTGGTCGCCGTCGAAGTCGGCGTTGAATGCCGAGCAGGTCAGGGGATGCAGCTGGATGGCCTTGCCTTCGATGAGTACGGGCTCGAAGGCCTGGATGCCCAGGCGATGCAGGGTAGGCGCGCGATTGAGCATGACCGGGTGCTTCTTGGTCACGAACTCCAAGATATCCCAGATCTCGGGGCGCACCTTCTCGAACATGCGCTTGGCGGCCTTGAGGGTAAGGCTCTCGGACTTCATGAGCTCCCGGATGATGAAGGGCTTGAAGAGTTCGAGGGCCATCTCCTTAGGCAAGCCGCACTGATTGATCTTGAGGTTGGGTCCGACCACGATCACGGAACGGCCGGAATAGTCCACCCGCTTGCCCAGCAGGTTCTGGCGGAAGCGGCCCTGCTTGCCCTTGAGGATATCGGAAAGCGACTTCAAGGGCCGGTTGCCGGCGCCCACCACCACGCGGCCGCGGGCCCCGTTCTCGAACAAGGCGTCCACGGCCTCCTGAAGGAGGCGCTTCTCGTTGAATACCATGACCTCGGGCGCGCGCAAGGCCTCGATATGCTTGAGGCGGTTGTTGCGGTTGATGATGCGCCGGTATAAGTCGTTGAGATCGGAAGTGGCGAAACGGCCGCCTTCCAAAGGGACCAGGGGCCGCAGCTCCGGCGGGATGACCGGCAGGGTGGTCATGATCATCCACTGGGGCTCATTGCCGGACTCGGCAAAGCCCTGCAGGATGCGCAGCCGCCGGATGAGCCGGGAACGCTCGGCTTCGGAAGCCACGCCATGGATGTCTTCTAGGATATGGGCGGCTTCTTCCTTGGGCTTGACCTTGGACAACAGGGTGCGGATGGCGCCGGCGCCGATGTCCACTTTGAGCTTGCTCTTGAACTCGGCCTTGGCCTTGCGCACTTCTTCCTCGGACAGCAGGTCGCAGGCCTTGTACACGGTGCGGCCCGTGGAATCCACGAGGTCCTCGAGCACGATGTACTGGGCGTAGTATATGACCCGCTCCAAGTCCACGGTCTTCATATTCAGTACGATGCCGATGCGGGAAGGCGTCTTCTTAAGGAACCAGATATGGGCCACGGGCACGGCCAACTCGATATGCCCCATGCGTTCGCGGCGGACCTTGGCTTCGGTGACTTCCACTCCGCAGCGGTCGCAGACGATGCCCTTGAACTTCACCCAACGGTACTTGCCGCAGGCGCATTCATAATCATGGGCCGGCCCGAATATGCGTTCGCAGAACAGGCCGTCGCGCTCCGGCTTAAGGGTACGATAGTTGATGGTCTCCGGCTTCTTGACCTCGCCGTAAGACCAGGACATGATCTGCTCCGGCGACGCCATGGACAGCCGGATGGCGTCGAAATCGAAGAAATCCAGACCGTCGGACTTCTTCTTTTTCTTCCCGCCCAGAGCCAGTTTCTTTTCCGCGACCGCTAGATATCCCATGTTAGGCCTTCCTCCCGGCTTCGGCTACCGTTTCCTTTTCCTTCTTGGCGGCAGCGGCTATGGCCTCCGCGTCCTTGCCGAGCTTGAGCAGTTCGACATTAAGACCCAGAGCCTGCAATTCCCGGATCAAGACCTTGAACGATTCGGGTACGCCGGGCGCGGCCGGCGGCTCGCCCTTGATGATGGCCTCATACATCTTGGTGCGGCCAGACACATCATCGGACTTGACCGTGAGGAACTCCTGCAGGGCGTAAGCCGCGCCGTAGCCCTCGATGGCCCAGACTTCCATCTCGCCGAAGCGCTGGCCGCCGAACTGGGCTTTGCCGCCCAAGGGCTGCCGGGTGATGAGGCTGTAAGGTCCGGTGGAACGGGCATGCACCTTATCCTCGACTAGATGATTGAGCTTCAACATATACATATAACCGATGGAGACCTTTTCTTGGAATGCCTCTCCAGTCCGGCCGTCGTATAGGGTTATGCGGCAATCGTCGGAGGGCAGGTATTTCTCCGGCACTCCCTTTTCCCGCAGCGAAGTCTTGGCCTGGCGGATCATCTCCGTGATGTCCTTCTCCGTGGCGCTGTCGAACACCGGGTTGACCATCTGGGTGTCAAGATGGTGCGCGGCCCAGCCCAACATCATCTCCAAGAGCTGTCCGATGTTCATGCGCGAAGGCACGCCCAGAGGCGAAAGCACCACGTCCAAAGGCGTCCCGTCCGGCAGGAACGGCATATCCTCCTCGGGCAGGACCTTGGCCACCACGCCCTTGTTGCCGTGCCGGCCGGCGAGCTTGTCGCCCACCTGGACCTTGCGGCGGGAAGCGATGTAGACCTTGACCACCTTATTGACCGTGACCGCCAGTTCGTCGCCCTGCTTGACGCCCTCCTTCTCGCGGGCGGCATCGTCGCGCAGCTTCTTCTCCATGATCTTATAGAACATGGAAAGCCGCTCTTCCTCGGCCCGACGCTTGGCCGCGGGCATCTCTTCCAAAGCGACCATGGAATCCTTGCGGTGCTGACGCAGCGCGGCTAAAGCCTTCTCCACCCGGTCGGTGATGACGTCCAGGCGCTTGCGTTCTTCGGGCTTGGAAAGCTTCTCCCGCCGCACGAACACGCGCACGCCGATGACCTTGCCGGATATGCCCGGCGGCACCCGCAAGGAAGCGTCCTGCACGTCTTCGGCCTTCTTGCCGAATATGACCTTGAGCAGGCGCTCTTCCGGGGTGAGCTGCTGCTCGCCCTTGGGCGTAACCTTGCCCACCAGGATGTCGCCCTGGGCCACGTTGGTGGAGGGGATCACGATGCCCTGCTCGTCCAAAGATTCCAAGGCTTCCGCGCCCACGTTGGGGATGTCGCGGGTTATCTCTTCGGCGCCCAACTTGGTGTCGCGCGCCTCCACCTCGAACTCGGTGATATGGATGGAGGTAAAGAGATCTTCCTTGACCAAGCGCTCGGAGATGAGGATGGCGTCCTCGAAGTTGTAGCCTTCCCAGGGCATGAAGCCGACCAAGAGATTGCGGCCCAAGGCCAGCTGGCCGCCGGAAGTCCCGGGGCCGTCAGCCAATACGCCGCCGGCCTTGACCTGGTCGCCGGTCTTGACTGCGGGCGCCTGGTTGATGCAGGTATCCTGGTTGGAGCGGCGGTATTTTTTAAGGCTATAAAGGTCTATGGCGCCGTCCTTATCCTTGGCGCCGTCGGCGTGGACCGCGATAAGGTCGCCGGCCGAGTATATGACCCGTCCGGAACGCTTGGCCGCGATGCAGGCGCCGGAATCCATGGCCACGGCATCCTCGATGCCGGTGATGACCAGGGGCGCGTCGGTGATGAGCAGGGGCACGGCTTGGCGCTGCATGTTGCAGCCCATCAGGGCCCGGTTGGCGTCGTCATGCTCCAAAAACGGGACCAAGGCGGCGGATACCGAGATGACCTGCATGGGGGATATGTCCATGTAGTCGACCCGGGCCGGCTCGACCAGCGGGAAATCGCCGCGCGAGCGGCAGCTGACCAAGTCGATATCCAGACGGTCCTTATCCAGCGGGGTATTGGCCTGGGCCACCATCTGGCCGGACTCCGCGTCCGCGCCCAGATATTCCACGTCGCCGGTGATCTTGCCCTTGATCACCTTACGATAGGGCGATTCGATGAGGCCGAACTCGTTGATCCGCGCATAGGTCGCCAAGCTGGTGATCAGGCCGATGTTGGGACCTTCCGGGGTCTCGATGGGGCAGATGCGGCCGTAATGGGTGTGGTGCACGTCGCGGACCTCGAAGCCCGCGCGCTTGCGGTTAAGGCCGCCCGGGCCCAGGGCGGAGAGCCGCCGCTTATGGGTGATCTCGGAGAGCGGATTGATCTGGTCCATGAACTGCGACAACTGCGAGGTGCCGAAGAACTTGCGCAGGATGCCGACCATGGGCGCGGTATTGAGCAGGTTGCGCGGGGTGATGGTGCTCTTATCCTGCACGCTCATGCGGT
>JBAZVY010000083.1:0-9797 GCA_041660645.1 Elusimicrobiota bacterium
CGTGGTCATAATGGATATCCAGCTGCCGGATTCCAGCGGGTTCCAGATCTGCCAGACCCTGCGCAAGCGCTCCCGGGAGACCATCCTCATAATGATGACCGGCCGCTTCCTCTCGTCGGAAGAGAAAAAACAGGGCTTTGAGCTGGGCGCGGATGAATACATAACCAAACCTTTCGATCTGGCCGAGCTCTCCATCCGCATCAAGCAGCTCCTGTCCCGCAGGACCGCGGGCTAAGCTGCGGGCGAGGGCCGGAGCGGCCTTCGCGGAGATCCCCCAGCTCAACTGATATGGCGCCGTCCGAAAGACGCGGGAAGCTCGCCTACAAGATACTGTTCTGGTTCCTGCTCATATCCTTGGCGCCCATGATCGTGGTAGGCTACCATTTGGTGGGCATCTCCCAGGCCTCCCTGCGCAAGGAGACCCTGTCCATGCAGGAATCCCTGGCCGTGGGATTCGCGGACACGGTCTATAAATACGTCACCACCTTCCGCAACGTCCTGGCCGAGACCTCGGGCATCGAGGAGTTCGCCTCCATGGACCCGCGCCGGCAGCAGCAGTATCTCAACCGCATCATGCAGGTCCATCTGGCGGTCCTGGAGCTTTCGGTCATAAACACCCAAGGCGTGGAGCAGCTGCATACCGGCCGCTTCCTGGGCGCGGCTCCGGACCCCCGCAATTTCGAGGCCGACGAGTTCTTCCGGGAGACCCTCCGCCGGGGGCACTATATCGGCAAGCTGGACCGGTTTCAAGGTCTCTATCCCACGGCCCTGATAGCCGTGGCCGTGGTCGACCAGAAATCCGCGCCGGCCCGCACCGTGGGCGTGCTCATGGCGCGGATCAGCCTCAATGGGCTCTCCTCCATGCTGGGCATGGAATTCCCGGTCACGGGCAAGTCCGCCGCGGCCGTGGTGGACAAGCGCGACGGCTTCCTCATCGCGCATTCCAACCCGAAGGAGGTGTTCAAGCCCGACGCCCGCATGAGCGACGAGATCCTGAAGATCGTCACCACCCAGACCAACCCCAAGGGCGGCGGCGAGATGGCTTTGGCCGACGGCAAGCGCCTGTTGGGCGCCTACGCGGACGTGCGCGACTTGGACTGGGTGGTATACGTGCAGCAGCCGGTGGAATACGCTTACCAGACTGCGGCCGAGATGCGCAGCCAGATCATGCGCGTGCTGGTCTGGGTGGTGCTGTTCACCATTCTCTTGTCCTTGGCCGTGGCCGGGCACATCACCCAGCCCATCCGCCTGCTGCGCGAGGCCGCGGCCCGCCTGGGTCGGGGGCAATTCGAAGACCTTCCCGAGATGATGACCACCAACGACGAGATCGGGGACCTGGCCCAGACCTTCCTGTCCATGAGCGAGTCCTTGAAGGAGAAGACCGGGGAGCTCATCCACGCCAAGCAGGAGCTGGAAAAATTCACCAAGTTCCTGGAAAAAAGGGTGGAGGCGCGCACCCGGGAACTCAAGGCCGCGCAGGATGAGCTCATCAAGAAGGAGCGCCTGGCCGCCATCGGGCAGATGGCCTCGGTCGTGGGCCATGAGATCCGCAATCCCTTGGCGGTCATAAATAACTCCACCTATTTCATCAAGACCAAGCTGTCCGCCGCCGCCGGCGGCACCGACCCCAAGATCGACAAGCATATCAAGATCATCGAGTCGGAGATCCGCCAGGCCAACGGCATCATCAACGAGATCCTGACCTATTCCCGCAGCCGGGAGCTCAAGCCCGAACGGGTGTCCTTGAACGCATTCCTGGAGGAGATGCTCAGCGTGTACCCATTCCCGCCGCACATCACCCTGGATAAAAAGTTCGACCCCGCCGATCCGGTACTGGACATCGATACCACCGAGATGCAGCAGGCCATGCGCAACCTCATCGGCAACGGCATCGAGGTCATGCCCACCGCGGGCACGGTCAGCGTGCATACCGGCATGTCCGCGGACAAGCGTTCCGTGGTCATCGCGATCGGCGACTCCGGCCCGGGCATACCTCCGGACGTGGTGGACAAGATATTCGCGCCGTTTTTCACCACCAAGGCCCGCGGCACCGGCCTGGGCTTGGCGGTCGTGCGCAAAGTCGTGGACCGGCATGGCGGCACGGTGGACGTGGATACCCAGGTGGGGCGGGGCACGATCTTCCGCCTGACCCTGCCCGTGGCGGCGGGCGGCCCGGCCGCGCCCGGCGCGGCCGCGGCCCCGGCGCAGAATCCCAGACCCGCAGCATAGGCAGGCATGAAAGGAACCATACTGATCGTAGACGACGACGAACACATGCGCGAGAGCGTGGCCGATAATCTGGAGATGGCCGGCTATGAGGTCAGCCAAGCCGCTTCCGGCGCCGAGGCCATGGCCGCGGTGAAGAAACGCTTCTTCGAAGTCATACTCATGGACTACAACCTCACGGATTCCACGGGCATCGACGTGATCAAGCGCATCCGCGAGATCAACACCGAGAGCCAGATCCTGATGTTGACCGCGCACGCCTCCCTGGATACGGCGGTCAAGGCCATACAGGAATCGGTCACGGATTTCATGTCCAAGCCGGTGGATTTCGACCGGCTCAAGCATTCTATAAGCAAGGCCCGGGAGAAATTGCGTTTGGAAGTAGAGAACAAGCGCCTCTTGGCCGACCTGAAGCAGACCAACGGCGAGCTCACCCGGCTCAACCAGATGAAGTCCAAGTTCCTCTCCATGTCCTCCCACGACTTATCCAATTCCCTTATGACCCTGCAGGTCAACTTCGAGATGCTGTCCCAATCCATCGTGCCGGACGCGGACCAGAAGAAGCGCATGACCTACATATCCAACGGGATATCCCAGCTCGCCCGGCTCATCCAGGACCTGGTGGACTGGGCCTCCATAGAGCAGGGCAAGTTCCGGCTGGAGATGAATTTCTTCGCGCCCGGAGTCATGATCGAGGAAGGCTTGGTCGGACCGCAGGGCCGGGCCGCGGCCCGGGGCATAACTCTGTCGGCCGACCTGGCTCCCGGTTTGCCCATGGTCTTGGGCGACAAGCGGCGCGTGCTGCAGGTGCTCAATAATCTGCTGGAGAACGCCATGCGCCATACCACCAAGGGCGGGCGCATCGTGGTGGGGGTGCGGCGTTCCAGCGTCGGGGGCGACGGCGTGGAGTTCGCGGTGCGCGACACCGGCGAGGGCATCGCGGCCGAGGATCTGGGCAAGATATTCGACAGTTTCTGCCAAGCCAAGAGCCAGGCCGGCGGCGGCCGGCTGGGTTTGGGCCTGTCCATAGCCAAGGAGATCGTGGAGAGCCATAAGGGCCGGCTTTGGGTGGAGAGCCCGGGCCGGGATAAGGGCGCCACTTTCCATTTCACCATCCCGGCGGCTAAAAGCGCTACTTGAAAACCATTTTTTTGTATACTCAATCTGGTTCGTGATAATATTACGCGAGGCGCATGAGGGTCGACGTTCGATTGGTTGGTGATAGTTTGCGGTGGGGCACATGATGGCCAACGTAATTTCCAATAGGGCCGTCAGTGCTTGAGCGCTGAAGTAAGGCACATGACGGCCGACGTAATTTCCGATATGGCCGTCAGTGCCTGATCGCTGACGCGATCAGGGGAGGAGTTCATGCCGACGCCTAAGAAAAGAGTCAGGGTCTTGATCGCCGACGACCAGACCTTGTTCCGCGAAGGTATCAAGGACCTGCTCGAGAACGAGCGGATGATCGAGGTGGTGGGGGAGGCCGCAGACGGACAGGATGCGGTGCGTCAAGCCCGGAAGTTCAAGCCCGACGTCATCCTCATGGATATCAAGCTCCCGCAGATCGACGGGATCACGGCCACGCGGCAGATTCGCAAGGAGTGCCCGAATACGAACGTGCTCATCCTATCCAGCTATGACGACGAGGCCCACGTCATGGAGGCCATCCAGGCCGGAGCTAACGGCTATCTGTCCAAGATGCTGCCCGCCTCCGAGCTGGTCAACGCCTTGAAGGCTTTCGCCAATGACGGAGTGATGATCCCCCAGCAGGTCATGGGCAAGCTCATCGCCGGCCTGCGCCAGATGGCTTCGGGCGAGGGCCAAGGCTCTCCGGTGGCCCTGACCAAGACCGAGATCCGGGTGCTGGTGCTGCTGGGCTCCGGCCTCTCCAACAAGGAGATCGCGGCCAAGATGGAATGCTCGGTCAAGACCATCAAGAACCATCTCAACGCCATATTCCAGAAGCTGGAGGTCTCCAACCGCACGGAGGCCGTGGTCAAGGGCATCGAGATGGGCTTGATATCTCCGCAAGAGGCTTGAGCCTCGTCCGTCATATGCGGCGGGAGGCCGTCTTAGCGTAGCCCTATGATGACCAAGGAGCTTTTTTTCTCCCAGTTGGAGCGGGCGGCCTTGGTCACGCACAACCAGCCGGTCACCGGGGCCATAGTGCGGTATTTGGCCGCGGAACTCAAGAAGGGCGACCCGCACTGGTGGGCCAAGACCTGCAAGGCTTGGGAGAAACGCAGCTTCACGGCTTGGACCGAGGCCTGGGGCCTGTTCCTCACCTGCCTGCATTACGAGGCCTTGAGCGACGCGGCCAACCCGATGGTGCGGTATTTCCCGTCGTGCGGGGGTACCCCCGAGGCGGATCCGGCGCCGGCGGTGGCCGCGTTCTTGGCCGACCCGCCCGATTCTTTCTTCGAGCGGCTGCGGGCCGGACATCGCCGCTCCTACGTGGCGGAGCGCGCCGCCTTGTGGCTGGTCCCGGCCATGTTCTACTTCCACCGGCGCAAGCTGCCGTATTATCTGGTGGAGGTCAACTCAGGCGCGGGCTTGAATCTGGCCGCGGACGTGATATCGCCCCAGCCCGGCTTCGATTCCAGCTTGGTGGCGGCGCGCATCGGCTTGGACCCGGAGCCCTTGCTGCTCGGAGACATCAATCAGCGGCGCTGGCTGACCGCGGCCATCCCGCCCGAGAACATGGACGCCATCGCCAAGATGGACCAGGCCGCGGACCTGGTGCTCGGACGCATGTCCCAGGATCCGGCTTTCGTGCAGTTGGCGCCCTGCGCGCCGGCCGCAGCCCCTAAGTTCATCGGCAAGAACATACCGGTGGACGAAGACGTGGGCCTGTGCGTGGTGAACATGGGCACCACCTCGCGCATGACCGATGCCGAATACGCGGCTTATAAATCCGGCATCGAATTTTTGTTCAAGCCGTGGGGGGAACGGGCCCTGTGGGCCGAGGTGGAGAACGTGCGGGGCGAGCTTTATTCCACGACTTTCCAACTGCGCATCCACCGGCTCAAGGACGCGGGTTTTCCCAATTTCGTGGCGGCTTCCGTGGATTTCAGCGCGGGCAACGTGCATTGCGACCTGGAAGGCGCGGCCGAGTTCCTCCAAGTCGGCTAATAGCCTGTTTCCGGATTGTTTCCAGGCGTCTGTTTTTTACAATGCCGGCCTTGATTTTTAACCGGGCCCGGGCTACCCTATCGAGGATGAACCTCTTGCGGCCCTGCCGTTGGCCCGGGCGCCGCCGCGCTCAGGTCGTGATCCCGGCTCTCTTCCTGTTCCCCACTTTCATGTTGTTCGTGTATCTGATATACGAGACCGCCAAGCTCTCGCGCGAGAAGATCCGCCATCAGTTCGCCATAGACGCGGCCGTGTTCGTGGAGATGACCAACTATTCGGATTTCCTCAACCGCACCGCCTACGTCAACGGCGCCTTCCCCATGCGCATATTCCACGAGGGATTCTACGAGACCAAGATAGATTGCGATCAGAAAGCGGACTGCCGCGGACCGAAGCGATTGTGGCAGATAATGTGCGAGAACGGAGATTTTCCCATGGCCGGCGGCACCTGCGCGGAGGGGGCCAAGAGCGAGTACCGCAGCGAATCCTCCTGGGACATCAAGTTCGGCGGCGGCAGTGTCGGCCAGGAAAAGAACTCGGGCAATCCCCCGTCCTTGGACGCCACCTTGGACATCCTGACCATGGACAACGCCAATAAGTTCTGGATAAACTGGGACGACGCCAACCAGGTCTATAAGCTCTACGTGCAGATCTATCAGCTCCTGGGCTCGGTGGAGGATGCCCAATATTCGGTGCTCACCCGCCTGTCCCAACAGCATAATTTCTTGAAGAAGTCGTACTGGCTCAATACCGGAGAATCCGTGCAGGACGCGGCCGAGGCGGCCCGGAATTTCGACGGCGGCATAGGCAATTGGAGCACCAGCGGCGGGCGGCTGAAATGGATGTGCTATCAGAATCTTAATTTCTACGGCAACAAGCCCACGGGCAGCGCGTTCCAGCCTTGGCAGGTGTATTCGCCGTCCGACCCCGTCACCGGCAAGCCGGGGCCGGTGCCGGTCTCCCCGACCATCAACGGCTGCGACGGCTTGTTCCATTTCATGTGGGTCAGCTCCAATCTCACCGGCCAGTTGCGGGCGCCCTTGAGCACCAGCATGTGGAGCCGAGGCGTGCCCGTCACCCAGCTTTGGACCGCCCCGTCCAATTATTTCAATTACGATTTCAACAACAAATTCAATCAGTCCCGGCCCGGGGTCCACGTCACCGTGGCCATAGACGGGTTCGGCGGGTCCAAGGCCGCGGTCTGGCCCGATCCCACTCCGAAATTCCAGGTCCATACCTACCCATGATGGCCAACACATTTCCAGAAGGCCATCAGGGCGAGGAAGCTCCCGCTTCCACGCCCATGACCGTTCCGGTTAAAGAGCCGCTTATCCTACCCTTGTTCCGCCGGCGGCGGCGCGGGCAAGCCACGACCGAGACCGTGCTGCTGTTTCCGCTGTTTTTGTTCTTCCTGTGGGCGTTCGCCAAAGTCTACGCCTTGCTCATCCTGGTGCAGAAGGTGGAGATCGCGTCTTTCTACGCGGCCCGGCGTTGGCAGTTGGAATCGCACCGCAATATCACCTATATACCGCAGGACCAGGCGCTGCAGACGCACATCGAGGAAAAGGTCAGCGAATATCTGGGGTACGGGACCAAGACCGGCGCTTTCCTGGACCTGGTCGGCAAAGGCGCCAAGATCGACATCGACCGCACCCAGGTCTGGCAGGTGGTCACGCTCACGGTCAAGACCAGCCCTTTGGACATGCCTTTCTACAAGACCAAGGGCATGGAGTTCGTGGTCACTAAATACGTGCCCAACCGGGACCGGCCCATAGCTTTCATCCTCCCCGGCCTCAAGGATTGAATCGGCCGCCATTATGCTAGACTAGCCGCATGCTTTGGGCTAAATTGCGTCTTTTTCTGCAGCGATATTGGCTGGTCTTGGCCATCGCGGCCGGCTTTTGCGTGGCCATCCTCATCCCGGTATGGTATATGGCCGGCATGGAAGAGAGCGTGCGCCGATATATCATCGGCATCAACGTGGCCTCCTTGCCGTGGGGCATATTGCAGACCTTGGTGTTCGTGGGGTTCCTATACCTGCTCCAGTACGGCGGCGGCTTCGCGCAATTCAAGAAGTCCAAGGTGGACGCGGCCAGCGTCAACGTCAAGTTCTCCGACGTGATCGGCCTGATCGAGGCCAAGCGCGAGGCTTGGGAGATGGTCCAGCTCATCAAGGACCGGGCCGCGCTCAAGCGCGTGGGGGGCAAGATCCTGCACGGCATGCTCATGATCGGCCCGCCCGGCTGCGGCAAGACCATGTTGGCCAAGGCCATCGCCACCGAGGCCGGGATACCGTTCTTGTCCACTTCCGGCTCCGAGTTCGTGGAGATATTCGTGGGCGTGGGCGCGGCGCGCGTGCGCAAGCTGTTCAAGCAGGCCCGGCAATACGCCCAGGCTTACGGCGCCTGCATCATATTCATAGACGAACTGGAAGTGGTGGGCAAACAGCGTGTGTTCATGGACGCTTTCGGCGGTTCCTCCGAGTCCAACAGCACCTTGAACCAGCTCCTGGTGGAGATGGACGGCCTGCATGACGACGCGGCCCATATCGTGGTCATGGGCGCCATGAACGCGGCCGAGGAGGTCTTGGACCCGGCTTTGCTGCGCCCCGGACGCTTCGACCGCACCATATCCATAGGCCGGCCCAACCTGGCCGAGCGCCATGAGATATTCGAGCATTATGCCAAGAAGATCCATCTCGACGCGGGCGTGGACCTGGCCCGGCTGTCGCGCAAGGCGGTCCATAAGACCCCGGCTGAGATCGAGAATATCCTGAAGGAAGCGGCGCTGGTCGCGGTCCGGGACCGGCGCGAGACCATCACCTATAAGGACATATCCACGGCCATAGAGCGCATCGAGTTGGGCGTGGCGCACCGGCTGAGCATGTCCCCGCGGGAGCGGGAGATGGTGGCTTATCACGAGGCCGGACATCTCATCATCCTATATCTCATCCATCCTACGGACGATGTGTTCAAGGCTTCCATCATCCAGCGGGGCGGGTCCTTGGGAGTGGTGCACCATATACCTCGCGAGGAACTGCATCTGTCCGACCGCAACCGGCTCTATGGCCATATCAAGACCTCTTTGGGCGGCTATGTGGCGGAGAAGCTCAAGTACGGAGTAACCACCAGCGGCGTGTCCTCGGATTTCACCAATGCCATGATGATCGCCCATGATATGGTCTGGCGTTTGGGCATGGGCGGAGACGAATTCATTGGGGATTTTTCTTTTATCCCAGCGGGCGGCACGGGCCGGGCCAATCAATTGTCTGAAGCGTTGAAGGACAGGCTAAATGTCGATACCCAGAGGATATTGCGTGAATGCATGCAGGAAGTCGAGAGCGTGCTAAAGGCGGAATCCAAGATATTGGACCGTTTCGCGCAGGAACTGCTGGTGCGCGAAGAGCTGGATTATGATGAAATAGTAAGCATTTTTATGGAATATGGCAAACAGCCTAAGTCCATCCCAGTTCCCCCTGTTGCCCCGTCTGCCTAGACGATCGGGCTGGTTAGTAAAAAGATAGTAAGGAACAGCGTTTTATATTGACAAAGCCTGTCTGGAGGGATAAACTGAGCGCAGGCAGGGCATATGACTATCACCGTCAAGAAAGGCAACGACCCCTTCAAGAAGTACTGGTGGGTGATCCTATTGGGGTTCGGCGTGGTCGGCGGCTGGATCTGCCTGCCTTTCCTGGAGCAGCCGGTAGGCGGCGTCGTGGCCGGAGAACAGGGGCTGAAGTCGGCTGACCAGAGCCTGGACCCGACTACCAATCCCGCGGGAGCCCCGGGCCAAGCCGTGGACCTTTCCATGGAGGGCACTTACCGCAAGAAGACCGCGGAAGGCCCTATAACCTCATCCCTTTATCAGGCGCCCCCCGAGGCCGCGGCTCCGGGCTCTCCCATAGCCTCTGGCACGGGAGCCAGCGGAGCGTCGTTTTCGGCCGCGCTCAAAGCGGTCAGCCAGAAGACCGACCCTGCGGGATGGGGCGCCGCCTCGGTGAAGAAGGCTTTTATTTCTCCTAAAGCCGGGTTCGGCGCGCTTTCCGGTCTGGGGGGGGGCGGCGGCGGCGGCACCGGGGCCGCTTCGGGGATGAGCGCGTTCGGCATCTCCGGTCCGCGCACGGGCATGGCCACGACCCGGGGCCTAGGCTATGACGCCGGACAGCAGTCCAAGGGCGGAACTCCGGTCATGAGTTCATTGCGGGGAGCCCAGGCCCAGGGGCAGACCGCGCAGATCACCAAGAGCCTGGATCTGTCCGCGGGCTTGGCGGGCAAAAGTTTCGATGGAGGCAAGGGCGGTTCCGCCATCAGCGGCGACGGCGGCCAAGCTTTGGGCGGGACTTACGCCAATCTCGATTCCGTGCCCATGAATCTCAAGGCCAATGATTACAGCAAGAATAAGTTCGAGTACGAGCCTCCGGCCGCGGCCGTAGCCGGGCA
>JBAZVY010000084.1:0-9732 GCA_041660645.1 Elusimicrobiota bacterium
CCAGAGAACCACCAGCAGGCAGATGGCCGAGCCGCCCAAGGTGCTCCAGACCAAGAATTCCATGTCCTTCATCCCAGGCATGCCCAGGGCCGGAGAGCCCATGAAATATTTCACGGAGACTCCGGTCAGTACGTAGAAGAAGAAATAGGCCGAGCAGAGCTGGAGCAGCCTTCCGGTCGAGCCATCCTCGGTCTTGAGCATGGGCTATTGGGCCGCGCTCCGGGCCGCGATCTGACGATAGAAATCATTGCCCTTGTCATCTACGAGCATGAAGGCCGGGAAGTCCTTGACGTCTATGGCGTAGATGGCTTCCATGCCTAGTTCCGGATATTCCAAGAGCTCGACTTTGGTTATGTTCTTGTCCGCCAATATGGCGGCCGGGCCGCCGATGGAGCCTAGATAGAAGCCGCCGTGCTTCTGGCAGGCCTCGGTCACGGCCGGGCTGCGGTTGCCTTTGGCGATCATCACCAGAGAACCGCCGCGGGATTGGAACAGGTCCACATAGGAGTCCATGCGTCCGGCCGTGGTCGGTCCGAACGATCCGGCCGGCTTGCCTTGCGGGGTCTTGGCCGGGCCCGCGTAGTACACGGGATGGTCTTTGAGGTACTGGGGCAGGTCTTGACCTTGGTCCAGGCGTTCCTTGAGCTGGGCATGGGCTATGTCGCGGGCCACGATGATGCGCCCGGTCAGGGATAATTGGGTGGAGACCTTGTGCTTGGATAGTTCGGACAAGATGTCTTGCATCGGGCGGTTGAGATCGAGCTTTACCGCGCCTGCGGATGTGGAACGGCCGCGGTATTGCGCCGGGATCAGCTTTTCCGGATGGCGCTCCAGCTCTTCCAGCCAGACCCCGGTGCGGTCGATTTTGGCCAGTATGTTGCGGTCCGCGGAGCAGGACACGCCCATGCCCACCGGGCAGGAAGCGCCATGCCGAGGCAGGCGGATCACGCGCACGTCATGGGCGAAGTAGCTGCCCCCGAATTGGGCGCCGAAGCCGGAGGCGCGGGCGGCTTGGAGCAGTTCCGCCTCCAACTTCAGGTCGCGGAAGGCCCGGCCATGCGCGTCGCCGCTGGCCGGCAAGCTATCGTAATATCCGGCGGAAGCGAGCTTCACGGTCTTAAGGCAAGCCTCGGCCGAGGCGCCGCCTATGGTAAAGGCCAAGTGATAGGGGGGGCAGGCGGCCGTGCCTAAGCTGTTCATCTTCTCGATCAGGAATTTTTTAAGGCTGGCCGGATTGAGCAGGGCTTTGGTCTCCTGATATAAGAAAGTCTTGTTGGCCGATCCCCCGCCCTTGGCGATGAACAGGAACTTGTACTCCAGGCAGGGCACGGCATAGATGTCCACTTGGGCGGGCAGGTTGTCGCCGGAGTTCTTCTCCGTGTACATGTCCAGGGCCACGGTCTGGGAATAACGCAGGTTCTCTTCGGTATAGGTCTTCCATATGCCTTGGGTGAGCCATTGCTGGTCATCGGCGCCGGTCCAGACCTGCTGGCCTTTCCAGGCTGAGACCGTGGCCGTGCCCGTGTCCTGGCAGAACGGGAGCTCGAACTTGGCTGAGATCACGGAGTTTTCCAGCATGTTGAGGGCCACGAACTTGTCATTGGGCGAGGCTTCGGGATCTGCAAGTATGGCGGCCACCTGTTTTTGGTGCGCGGGACGCAGGAGGAAGGATACGTCGCGCATGGCCTCGTTGCTCAACAGCGTCAAGACTTCGGGCGCGACCTTGAGCATGGGCTTGCCTTCGAATTCGGACACGACCACGCCTTCCTTGGTGACCAGCCGGTATGCGGTCCGGTCTTGGCCTAGGGAGAAGGGGGGATGGTATTCGAAAGACTGAGCGGACTTGGCGGTAGTCATGCTAGGCTGATTCTACTAAAAAAACGCCCCCGGACCCTCGGCGAGGGTCCGGGGGATTTATCGCTTACTTGCGCAGGTAGTAGTGGGACGGGTCGTCGTTAGGCGACGGCGCGTTGCGGATGTTCTTGAATCCGTCTACGATGCCGATGAAGAAGGACGTCAGCAGTCCTGCGGTGAGGATTTGTATCAGCTCCACTAGCTGGTAGACGCGCAGGAGTGCGATGCTCATGACCGCGGAGAACGCCGGCCGGTGGCTGGCGCCTACGGCGGCATCCGCGTCTTTGAACAGGGGAGCGACGTAGCGGTGGCTCAGGAACGATTCTTGGGCGGGCCTGCCGATGAGATTGTCGTTCCAAGAGCGCATCAGCCCGGAGAAGAAGCGCGTCAGGCCTGACTCTGGGAACGCCTTGTAGATCACGCCCCAAAGGAAGTCGAAGGGCAGACGGAGCGCGGAGAGGGCTAGGGATACGGCCAACTGCACTACTAGGTCCGCGGCCTGCATGGCCAGCAGCGGGACCCAGACCAGGGGCATAAGCCAGGATCCATTCCAGTTGCTCTTGTTCAGCCAGAACCGGGAGAACCGGCCTACATTCTGGTAGAAGGAAGACTTGGACTTCCAGACCTGCACCGATTTCTTCAGGTTGTAGAAGTTGGAGATAAGTCCAGCCAGGGGCGTCCAGAATCCCCAGAAGGTCCAGGCCGGCAGATGCATGAGCAGCAGTGGGCTGGTAAGGTAAGCCAGCACGGATACTACCAGCGGCAGGGTTCCGGTGAGCCCGATCGTGACCATGCCCAGACCGGCGATCGCGGCTACTGCGCCGAAGAAAGCGCCTATGTATTCAGGGTCCTCCACATCATAGGATTTGGTCTCGGCGATGGTTTTGCCCAGGTAGCGGCTGAAACCCCAACCGCCCAATACGGCCGAGAGCGCAGTCCACAAGGCCTGGGTCTTGAGCAGGGCTAAGCCCGCAGTCCAAGGCTGGGTGTAGAGCAACGCTAATCCCAGTCCGGTCAGGAGGAAGCCGGGGATGCTGCGCAGGAGGGAGGGAGTCTTGGCCGGTATGAATGGCAGCAGCGCCAGGCTGGCGGCTGCGGCCAGGTATAGGCCGCCCCAGATCGGGCCGGCTGAGGCCAGCAAGGGCAGGCCGATGAAGTAGGCCGGCGCCAGGGCTAGGCTGCCGGCGAGCAGGCGCGGGAATAGATTGCCTTGGGAAGGCGTGCCCGGGTTGCCCGGCTCTTCCGGAGTGGGTTGGTTAGTGTTGGGGACATCATCGTAATCCGGGCGCAATTTGCCCGGGTTGGAAGAGGCTGCAGGTTCAGCCTGGAGGGCTTTAAAGAACCCTATTATGCCGGCTATCGGGGTGCCGAGCGCTGCGTGTCCCAGCCATAGCCATTGCAGCAAGCGCAGGCCGAAAAGCGCCGGCAGGCTGACCAGCTTGTTGCGGGAGTTGGCGTAAGGTATCAGCGGGGAGGCCAGGCGGTTGAACGTGGTCTTCTTGGACGCGGGGCCGTTGTAGAACATGTACTTGGCCCAAGCGGCAAAGAACTTGGCGCTGCGCGAGTCGGGGTTCATGCCATAGGCCGCGCCCCAGAGGAACAGGATCGGAGCTTGGAGCGTGCCCGCGGCCACGCCGCCCGCGATGCCCAGCGCCCATTGCACGAGCTGGGACAACCAGACCGGCACCCAGATGGCGGAGAGCCATATAGCGTTCCAGACGGATTGATTTATCTGGGCTTTGGAGAAATCCTGGAGCCGCTCATAAGAGTTCGTGTCGTTGCGCAGGGAGGATTCCACGCGGTCCGCGCCCCGGATGCTTGCGTATATGCCATTGAATATCGCGTATATGCCATGACCGAGCCAGCTCGGCAGATGGACGAAGAGCAGGGCCGTGGCCGGGTAGGAGATGACTTTCAAGGATACGGCCAGCCAGCCGGCAGGCGAGAGCAGGGCCAAGCCCACTCCGGTTATCGCGGCCAAGCCGCCGAAGAACGCGGCTAAAGTCAAGCCGTCTTCATAGTGTTTGTCGATATCCTGGGAGCGTCCGTAACGCATAAGACCCCAGCCGCCCAGGCCCACGAGCACGCCCAGTGCCGGGCTGCCCGCGATCAGGGCTAGGGCGCTTAAGCCCAGCAGGGAGACGCCGGGCAGGCTGCGGATGAACTTGGGAGTCGTGCTGCGCATGAAGGGCAGGGCAGCCAACAGCAGGCTGGCAGCGATGACCGCGCCGCCGGCGATGACCGTGCCGCCGGCTACGAGCGGCCAGCCTAGGAATATGGCGGGCAGCAAGGCCAGTCCGGAGGAGAGCAAGCGCGGCAGCAGCGGGCTGCGGTCTTTGGAGGCCAAGGGGTGGGACGGCGGCTGCGCCGGAGGCGCCTGCTGGTCCGCGGCGGCTGGAGTCATGCCGGCATCTGCCGGGCGGGCTAGATTCTGGCTGGCCAGCGTGCCCATGTTCTGGACCACGGGAGTAAGCCCGGCATCGGAGACCGGGGCGTTCTGGGCGCCGGTCAGGATATCGTTGAGGCGGGCGCCGAGCGTGCTGGCATTCTCCGAGCCGGTGCGGGATATGTCGCCTGCGGACTTGAGTTCAGAGCCGATCTGTTCGGATAAGCCCGCGACTTTATCGGATACGAGGGCGGACTGCGCCGGAGCCGGTGACTGCTGCGCTGCGCTTTCGCCAGTTCTGGCCTGGGCTGACAGCGGCGCGGACACGGAGAGGACTTGGATCTGTATCGCGGTCTTGACCGTGGGGGTTTGCAGGGAGGGCAGGGAAGCGGAGAGTTTTATGCCTGTGGGCAAGGCCAGCGGGTTCTGCTGGGCGCTGACTCTGACCGGGGCCAATCGGGTGACCGGAGCGCCGGAGGTTTTTACGGATGCCCGGCTCATGACTGCTTGGCCGAAAGCTTCGTAGGATGCGAACCCCGGGCTTAAAGCCACCAGGGCCGCGGACAATACCAAGGAAACAATACGCTTGAGCATCTTCATCCTCCCACAATATATGGCTATGAAGTATTCTATCTAGGTCCGGGTAGAGGCAATAAGGGACTATGGGGGAAGACCCGGCATAGCATTGGACCTATAAAAAATAGGACCCGGAGCAACGCGGGTCCTATTTAAATGCGGCCGGACGGCTTATCTGGTTATGTGGGTTCCGGCTTTGCCCTGGAGCGCAGCGGCCAGATGCTCGGGGTCGGTGATGATGGCTTCCTGGCCGCCGCCTTCCAGGAATTCCACTATGGCTTGGACCTTAGGCAGCATGCTGCCGGGTTTGAAATGGCCTTCCGCTATGTAGCGCTTGGCCTCAGCCGCGGTCAGCTTATCCAAGGCTTTTTGTTCCGGCTGGCCGTAGTTGAGATAGACCTTATCCACGGCCGTTGATATCACCAGCAGTTCCGCGCCCAGCTTGCGGGCCAAAAGACTCGAGGCTAGGTCCTTGTCGATGACCGCGGCCGCTCCGGAAAGCTGGCCCGGGGCGTCTGCGACCACAGCTATGCCGCCGCCGCCCGCGGCCACGACTACGAAGCCGGCTTTGAGCAGGTCTTGGATCGCGTCTAGTTCCAGGATCTCTTTGGGCAGGGGCGAGGCCACCACGCGCCGCCAGCCGCGGCCCGCATCTTCCACCACGTCCCATTTATCCTGGGCGCGGTGGGCCTCGGCCTTTTCCTTGGACATGAACGAGCCTATGGGCTTGTTGGGTTTCTTGAAGGCGGGGTCGTCTTTATCCACCAAGACTTGAGTGACCACGGTGGCGGAGCGTTTCTTCATGCCCAGGCGTTTGAATTCATTATATAGGGCGCGCTGTATGTGGTAGCCCAGGGCGCCTTGGGTATCGGCCACGCAGGAATCCAGGGGCACCATGTGCAGTTCCCCGCTGGCCAGCTCGGAACGGCGCATGATGAAGCCTACTTGGGGCCCGTTGCCGTGGGTGATGACCAAGCGCAGGTCCGTACCCTGCAAGCTCTCCGCGATGCGGGCGCAGGTGTGGGCGCATGCCTGGTATTGGTCAGGCACGCTCTGATGCTCTTTGTCGGTTATGAGCGAATTGCCGCCTATGGCGATGACTGCGGTCTTGGTTTTAGCCATGTTTGACTCCTGGGATCATGTCGTCGACTCCGAATATGTAGGCGATCAGCGCCGCGCGCGCCCACATGCCGTTGCGCTCTTGGCGCCAGAACACGGCCCGCGGGTCGTCATCCACGCTCACGGCGATCTCCTGCCGCCGGGGCAGGGGATGCAGGACCACGCAGGACGGCTTGATGACCTTCAGGTGCTCGGCCCGGAGATCGAACCGGCTGTAGTCCACGGCCTTGGATTCTCCGGCCACGTCGTGCTCATCCTGGATGCGGGTCATGTAGATGGCGTCGGCTTCCGGCATGACCGCGGCGAAGTCCTGGGTCTCCCGGTAGTGTATGCCGTGGCGTTTTAGGAAATCCAATATATCCGGTTCCATGCGCAATTGCGGGGGGGACACGAACACCAAGCGCACGTTCCGATAATTCTTCATCAGATAGGACAAGGAGCGCACGGTGCGGCCGCGCTTGAGGTCGCCTACCATGACCACGGTCTTGTCGTCCACGCCTCCGGTTAGGCTGCGGTGCAGGGTGTAGACGTCGAGCAGGGCTTGGGTGGGGTGCTGGTCCTTGCCCGAGCCGCCATTGATCACCGGCACCGGGCGGCCGGCCCGGTTCATGACCCAAGCGGTCTTCTCCACGAAACCGGGCACGGGATGGCGCATTATGATGAGATCCACGTAGCTGGAGAAGGTCCGGACCGTGTCTTCCGCGGACTCCCCTTTGACTTCGGAGGAGGTGCTGGTGTCGCGGATCTCCGAGGTCTTTAGCCCCAGGATGTGGCAGGCGTTGAGGAAAGAAAGGAAGGTGCGCGTGGAGGGCTGCACGAAGTAGAGCATGGCCCGTTTATGGCTCAACAGCCGGGCCACGGCATCGGCGCCCTCTTTGCTTTGGGTGGTGTTGCGCAGGCGGTCGGCTACGGTGAAGAGATGGTCGAGCAGGGTCCGGTCGAACTGTTGGGAGAACAGGCAGTCGTAGATGCGGCCTTCCCGGGAGAAGAAGGGGAGTTTTTGGTGCAGGTCTTGGGCATGGAACCCTTCCCAGTCCTTGCCCACCCCGGTCATGGAAACCGTCCTTTTCATCCGCTGCCCCCGTGCGCCCATGTGGGCGTACGGGTATTCTAATAAAAAACACCGGCCCAAAAATGCTAAGTTTTCAAATCTAACCCATGAAATACATCGGGCTGAAGGTCGTGGCATTCTCGGGCAGCGCGCGCAAGGACGGCAACACCGCGTTCCTGGTCCGGACCGTTTTCTCGGAACTAGAAAAAGCCGGCATCCGGACCGAATTGGTGCAGCTGGCGGGCAAGCCCGTGCGCGGCTGTATAGCCTGTTTCCGATGTTTCGAGCGCAAAGATCGAAGCTGCGCGGTAAAGGGCGATCTGGTCAACGACTGCATCCGCAAGATGCTGACGGCTGACGCCATCATCCTGGCCTCGCCCACTTATTTCGCGGATGCCAGCCCCGAGATCATGGCCCTGGTGGGACGGGCCGGCATGACCGCCCGGGCCAACGGGCATATGTTCAAGCGCAAGGCCGGGGCCGCGGTGGTGGCCGTGCGGCGCGGCGGGGCGGTGCACGCGTTCGATTCCCTGAACCATTTCTTCACCATCAGCCAGATGCTCGTGGTGGGCTCGGATTATTGGAACATGGGCATCGGCCGGGAGAAGGGCGAGGTGGGCAAGGATAAGGAGGGCCTGGCTACCATGCGGACTCTGGGCCGGAACCTGGCCTGGCTGCTCCCAAAGTTGGCGAGCCCCCGCGCCTAGTCCGATGGAGAGGTTCCGGGCCGCCATCCTCCCCGGTCTGCTCCTGGCTTATGCCGCCTTCTGCAGTTTGGGGGCCGTTGATTTCGGTTGGTATTGGGACGACGATTATAATATCGGACTGGCCGCGCACTCCGTAGCGGAGCATTCCTTGCTCCCGGGCCGTTATATGTATCCGTCCTTGTGCCATGACTTGATCCTGCTCGCGCTCCTCCCCCAGGCGCTGGCTGCGGAGCCGAGCCGGACCCTGGAGCAGATCATAAATAGCCGCAGCTTCCTGCTCATGACCAGGAGTTTTTTTGCGATATTGTCCTGCCTAGGTCTGATCGGGGTATACGTTATCGTGCGGGAGCGCGGCCCAAGCCGGGCGGCCGCAGGGCTGGCTGGCGCGCTTATGGCGTTGTCTTGGGAGATCGGGTATCATTCTCGCTTCATCTCCCCCAATGGGATCATGATGGCCTTGGCGGCGTTGGTCCTGATGCTGGTCTGCAGCGACGGCCCGCGTCCGGACTTGCGCATGAAGCTGGCTGCGCTAGCCGCAGGACTGGCTTGCGGCGCCAAGTACCCCGCCGGCCTTTTGCTGGTACCGGTCATCCTGGAGATATATCGGCGTTCGCGCAGTTCTAGCGGGGGACCGTGGCGGGCGATAGCGGCCGCGTCCGGGTTTTTCTGCGCCGCCTATCTGCTGACCACTCCGGGCATGCTGCTGCAATATCCCGCCTTCCTCCGGGACGTGCTGGAACAGCGCAGGGTATACGGCACCGGACATATGGGGTATACGGTCGTGCCCGGACTGCAGCACCTGGCTTTGATGCTGGATTATCTGGGCCGCGCCGCTTTTTCCAAATATCCGGACATCGCGCTTTTCTTCTTCATCTTGGCATTGGCGGGAGCCGCAGTCATGCTGCGGCGTGACTGGCAGCGGGGGCTGGTCTTCTTGTCCTTCCCCATCCTGTATCTGGGGTTCTTCGCGTGTCAAAAAGTCATGATCGTGCGAAATCTGCTGATACTTTTCCCATTCTTGGCCGTGCTGGCCGCTGGGGGCGCGCAATCCGTGCAAGCCAGGCTGTTCGCCGGCCGTCCCTACCGGCTGTTTTTCCCGGCTTTCATAATTATATTGCTGTCCGTAAACGCCGTCCAACTCCTGCAGTCCGCTTGGTCCGTACGGGATCGGGAGCGGACCAGCTATGCGGTCAGATTGAGCCGCTATGTGGACGATCGCCCGGGCACGGTTTTTTTGTTCTCCGCGCGCGCCGCCGCGATGTTGGGCGGCGCCGATCCCGGACCGCGGGCTAATGTCGTGCGCGCCGTATCGCCGCAGGTGGGGCAAGCCGTGTTCTTGGCCTCGGAGGCGGCGGAGGGGAGTTGGACGGCTAATCGGCGCGGTTATCTTACCGCTGCGTTCGGCCCGGATGACGTCAATTTCGCGTATTATCCGACTTGGAAAGCCAATGACCGCATAGTGGTCATGCCCATAGAGTCCGCGCTCAAGCTCGCGGTATTCTAGCGTCCGGCCGGGTCCGTATAGCCGGCTTTGCGCTGCGTGGACTTGCGTTCGTGCAGGGTGCGGCGCACCAGGCGCAGGAATTCGGTGCGCAAGAACGGCTTGGATAGGACCGGGATGTCGAGCCGGGCGACTTCCGCCATCAGGGGCTGATTGAGCACGTCTCCGGTCATGAATAAGAACGCGGGCGGCTCCGGCGCGGTGCGCGCGGACTGGGCCAAGTCCGTGCCCAGGACCGGGCCCATGTCCAAGTCGGTTATGACCAGGTCTATCCCGCCTTTCTGGATCATGCGCATGGCTTCATGCGGGTCCGTGGCCGGAGTAACCAGGAGGCCGTCTTCCTGCAGCAGCCGGAGCACGAGGTGCACTATGTTGGGCTCGTCGTCGACCACCAGCACGCGCTGTCCGGGCACGCAGGGCGGCTGATGCATCAACGGATTGGCTTCGGGCAGGTCCGCGGGGCAGGGCGGGAAGTTCATGCTGAAGCGGGCTCCGCCTTCCGGACTGCTGCCGTAGTTCAGGTTGGCTCCGAACTCGG
>JBAZVY010000085.1:0-9714 GCA_041660645.1 Elusimicrobiota bacterium
CATGGAGCCGTCGGATTCGCCGCCGTCCGGGACCACGAACATATCGTTCTTGCCGAATATCTCGGGGTGATGCTTGGCCAGATAGCGGGCGCCTAGTTCGGAGCCGGTCTCCTCGTCGGCCACGAACATGAGGGCCAGGTCCACGGGCGGGCGATAGTCGCATTCCATCATGGCCTTGGCCACGAGGATGCTGGAGACCACGGCCTGCTGGTTGTCCTCCACGCCCCGGCCGAAGAGCTTGCCGTCTTCGACATGCAGGACATAGGGGTCGGTCTTCCAGAGTTTGCGCTCTCCGGGCGGGACGATGTCCAGGTGGGACATGATCCAAAGGGTCTTTTTAGAGTCCATGCCCTTCCAGCGCGCCACGATGTTGGGCCGGATGCCGTTCTTGGCCTGGGCGTCGGGGGCGTTGTACCAGCGGATCTCGTCGAAATTGAGCTTGCGCAGTTCCTTGTCCAGGTACACGGCCTTGTCGTGCTCGCCCTCGCCGCCGCTGCAGGGGGCGATGGCCGGGATGGCGGTAAGTCCGCGCTGGAGTTCCACGGCGAATCCGCGATAGCTTTCTATTTTTTTCAGGATCTGATCTTTCATAGAGTTCTCTCCCTGGTTGAGTGTGCTCGCTGCCAAATGCAGTCTAGCAGATTCAGGATTCTGCTATTATAACCTATGCGGGCCGCGTATGCGTCAAGCGGCCGCGGGGGTGCGCCATGCTGCAGGATACGGTCAAGAAGATAGAGGAAGCCATCGGCCGGATCAATTCCGTTCAGGGCGGGCAGAAGCAGGAGTTGCTGGGCTTGCTGTCGGTGCTCAAGTCCGAAGTGGGGAGGTTGGCGCAGACCCATGAAGAGCATGCCCATAGCATCGCCGGTTTCGCCGAGCTGGCCGCCCGGGAAGCTACGCGCCGGCAGAAGTCGCCCGGACTGCTGGATCATTCCTTGAAAGGCTTGGCCTTGTCGGCCGCGGAGTTTGAAGGTTCGCATCCCCGGCTGGTGGATACCATCAACGAGATTTGCGCGATGCTGGCCCGGCTCGGCATCTGAGATCGGCGGTTTGATATAATCCGTGCCGCTCCCTATGAACGTCTTCCGGTTAAGGATCTGGTTGTTGGCCGCGGCCCTGCAGGCTCCGCTGTCCGCCCGCGCCATATCGCCGGAATCGGATAAGTTGATACTGGAGGGCTTGAGCGCCGCGTACAGCATGGATTTTGAGCGCGCCGCGGCGAGATTCTTGGAGGTGGACCGCAACGAGCCCGCGCATCCGGCCGGCCCGTTCTTTTTGGCTTCCCTGCATTGGCTGGAATACTCCCAGAACGCGGACGTGCCGGGCACGGTGGATGCCTTGGAACCGCGATTCAATGAGATCATGGATCAGGCCTTGGCCCGGGCCAAGAAGATGTACGACCAGAACCACAAGGATCCCGAGGCCAATTTCTACATGGGCGCGACCTATGGCATGAAAGGGCGCTGGCTGATGTTGAAGCGGAAATGGATCCGCGCGGCCCGCTTTGGATACAAAGGCTATAAATATTTCAAGCGGACCGTGGAATTGGATCCGGAGTATTATGATGCGTATCTGGGCATGGGCATGTACGATTATTATTCCGATACCTTGCCCACGATCTTGAAGTTCGCGGCCGGCCTGATAGTGCGCGGGGATAAGCGGCGAGGACTGCGGTATATCGAGACCACCCTGGAGCGGGGACATTACAGCGTGACCGAGGCCAAGCTGTTTTTGATCGGGATACTGACCGCTTATGAGAAGCGGCCGGCCCAGGCCTTAAAGATAGTGCAGGAGTTGCGGCTGGAGAAGCCGGAGAATCTGTTTTTCGTGCTGTTGGAGGTGGCCGTCCGTATAGACGCCAAGGATTGGGTCGGGGCCATGGCTTTCGGCGAGTTCTTGGCGCCGCGCGCCCGGGCGGCCGCTTATGCCCAGCCGCATGCCAGCCTTTTCGATCTATATCTGGCCGAGGCCTATTTGGGGGCCCAGGATTATGCCCGGGCCGTATCCACTTTGAACCGCTGCATAGATCAGGCGCCGGAGCCGCGCAAGGCCACGGTCACGCATTGCCATCTGCGGCGCGCCCAGGCTTACGATCTGCTCGGGCGCCGGGAAGATGCCCGCAAGGAATACGCGTTCGTGAAAGACCGGCCGGATTTCTTCGATTCCCAGGACAAGGCCAAGCGCGGATTGAAGTCTCCAGCCGCTTACGAAGACGTCCTGAATCAGATCCAAGAGTGAGGCTGCTGGGCCGCTTTCCTTAGATAGCTGGGATGTGCGTAGGATGCTGGAATATATGCGCAGGAGGGAATATGAACAGGGCCATGATTTTCGCCGCGGTCGTTGCATTCGGTTCTCTGGGAGCGGCCGCGGACAACCCCAAGTTCAATGAGGATTTCCGCTCCGGGAAGCTGTCTGCGGTGTGGGAGCCGCTTCAGGCCGTAGGCGGCAGTTTCAAGCGTTTCGCCAAAGTCGAATCCGGCCGCCTGGTGGTGTCCGTCCCCCCGGGCCATGGTTGGGGCAAGACCGGCATAATGAGCCGGGAGCCGCTATTTACGGTGCGCGAGGCCATGGCCAAGACCCCGCTGACCGTGGATTTCGCTTTCGGCGACGATCGCAGCACCGGGTACTGCATCGCTTTGTCCGCGGTCAAGGACGCGGACGTGTGGCGGCAAGCCAACGTCTGGCTGCATTGGGCCAAGAAGTCGGAGGCCGAGGGCGCGTTTTATTTTTCCAATACCCAGGATCGGGAGGAGGACCAAGGCGCGACCAAGACCGAGGCCAAGCCGTCCCGCATGGTCACGCTGGCCATATCTCCGGAGACGGTCAAGGTGACCACTTCCCAGGGCCAGCATCTGAGCGGCACGTTCTCCTGGCTTAAGGCGGAGACGCCGGTTTATCTGTACGTGTTCAGCCACCCCGCGGGCGATGGCGGTCCGGCGGATATGGTGCTGCATTCCATCCGGATGCGTTGAGCGGAGGCCTCATGGCAGGGCAAGATAAAGCCGGACTAGCCGGCATAGTGCGTTCCAGCCTTAAGGAGTTCAAGGACACCATGTCCGCGTTCTTGGGAGCGCCGCGCGCGGTGTGGGGCGTGAATATCGCCAATGTCATCGAAGGCTTGGTCTATTTCGGGATACTCACCATATTAGGCAAGTTTTGCTCCGAGAACGTGGGCCTCAGCGATCTGCATTCGGGCTGGGTCTATGGCGGCGTGACCGGCGGCATAACCTTTGCCATGGTGTTCATGGGCGGGCTTTCCGACCGCATCGGGGTGCGCAAATCCTTGATCCTGTCCTTCGCGGTCATGATGGCGGGCCGCGGGCTGGTCGCGCTCTCCGGGACCCTGCCCTTGGGCGCGGGTCTGAGTTCGCCCATGTTCTTGGTCATGGCCGCGGGCCTGCTGCTCATGGTCCTGGCTTACGGCGTGTTCCAGCCGGCCACGTATTCGGCCATCAAATACTATGCCACGCCCGAGACCGCGGCCGTGGCTTACGCCGTGCTCTACGGCGGCATGAACTTGGGCTCCTTCATGTCCGGGTTCGTCTCTCCCCTGACCCGCCAGAATTTCGTCCGCATCCTGCCTCCGAACGGCTTGGCCGCGGTATTTTGGGTATATGCGGGCTTGACCGGGATAAGTCTTTTGACGATACTGTTCCTGTTGAGCCGGTCCGCGCATGCGGCCGCGGCCGCGGCCGGCGAAGCGGCGGGGGCTCCGACCGAGTCTCGGAGCGCGCATAGCGGCGGGTTCATGGGCATGGCGCGGGGCTATATCGAGGCCTTCTCTGATATGCGCTTCCTGTATTTCATCTGCATCCTCATGCCGGTTCAGACTTTGTTCGCGCAAGGCATATCCCGTTAAGCGAAGTAAATGAGTAGAATGTCTTTGTGGCGAAAGAATTTCCGGGAACGTTGCTTGAATTTGAGCGATGGTTCCAAACTGAGGAGTCATGCCGGAATTACCTCGAACGAATTCGTTGGCCTGATGGGTTCGTTTGCCCCCGATGCCAGACTCGGAAGGCATGGCGCACCAAGGAGGGTCTTTTTCATTGCCAGGGCTGCCACGCCAACACCTATCTCACGGCCGGGACCGTCTTTCATCGCAGCAAGATCCCTCTGCGGCTGTGGTATCGAGCCATGTGGTGGATGACTAACCAAAAAGTGGGCATCAACGCGATGGGGCTGCAACGATTGCTCGGCCTCTCCAGTTACAAAACGGCATGGATTATGCTGCACAAGCTGCGCCGGGCCATGATCCGGCCGGGACGCGAACAGCTTTCTGGAGATGTTGAAGTAGACGAAACTCTCATTGGCGGATTGACGCCAGGGAATTCCACACGACAGGCAAAGAAAATCGTAATAATTGCTGCTGAAATCCGCGGAGAGGGAACGGGAAGAGTCCGGCTCGCCAAGATTCCGAATGACGATGGCCCCACTATCGTTGACTTCGTAAAGAAAACCGTTATTAAAGGCTCCATGATTGTCAGTGACGGAGCATGGGCCTATAGTTGGCTTACCGGTGATGGCTATCGACATCGACGCATCCCGCGAGCCGGCAGTAAAGAGTTGCCACGAGTTCATCGTATAGCTTCGTTGCTCAAAAGATGGCTGCTTGGCACTTTTCAAGGCCGCCCATCCGAAAAGCAGCTCCAGCCGTATCTTGATGAATTCGCTTTTCGGTTCAATAGGCGCAACTCGGCCCTGCGTGGGCAGCTCTTCTATCGATTGCTCCAGCAGTGTGCGGGGAATCCACCAACCCCCTATCACTCGATGATCCGATCCTAGTAAAGGGGCCATGAAAATTACTTCGCTTAACGGGATATGCCTTGGGCGACCACAGTAGATCGGCCTAGATCAGGGCCGATAGGTCCGCGACCAGCTTGGCCCAATCCGAGTCCGGCAGGCCGCCTTGGGCGAAGTCCGCGCGGCCCCCGGCCGAGCCGCCGCAGGCCGCAGAGAACTTCTTGGCCAAGGCGCCCGCGTCGAACTTGCCCGCCAGATCCGGGGTCGCGGTCAGCACGAAGGAGAGCTTGCCCGCGTGGGGCGCGGCCAAGAACACCGCGCCGGAGCCCAGCTCGGATTTGATCTTGTCGGATATGCCGCGCAAGGACTTGGGGTCGGCGCCTTCCAGGCGCTGGGCGCAAAGCTTGAGGCCTTTTATTTCCACGACTTGTCGCCCCGCGCAAGAGGCGGCCAGTTTCTTGGACCTGAGGCCGTCTAGGACGTTCTCCAATTCCTTGATCTTGGCGCGCAACACGGTCTCTTCGTGCGCCGCGGGCTCGGCCTTGCCGCCCAAGCCCCGGACCTGGGTCAGCAGTTCGTCCTGCCGGGCCGCGAGTCTGACCAGTTCTGCCTTGTGGGCCGCCGCGCGCTGGGCTATATGCTCGGCCACCACGGCTCCGGCGATGGCCTCGATGCGCCGGATGCCGGCCGCGACCGAGGATTCCTTGACGATCTTGAAGGCCCCGATCTCCGCGGTGTTGGCCACATGCGTGCCGCCGCAGAGTTCCAGGCTGAACTTGTCCTTGGGCTCATCCCAGCCGCCCGGGCCCATGATCACGGCCCGGGGCAGTCGCCCATAGTCTTCGCCCAAGAGCGTGATGGCGCCATGGGCCTTGGCCTCGTCCGGAGGCATCTGGCGGGTGGCCACGCGATGTCCCCGGCGGATCTCGGAATTCACTATCTCTTCGACCCGGGCCAGCTCTTGCGCGCTCATGGCCTTGGGATGGGTGAAGTCGAAGCGCAGGCGCTTGTCGTCCACGTAGGAGCCGGCTTGGCGCACATGCGCGCCCAGGACCTGGCGCAGGGCGGTGTTGAGCAGATGCGCGGCCGAATGATGCGGCATTATGCGGCTGCGGCGCTGGGCGTCGACCTGGGCGATGACTTCCAGGCCGGGCTTGATGTCGGGGGAAGCGGACTTGAGGACGTGGATTATCGTGTTGTGATGCTTTTGAGTGTCTATCACTTCCGCCAATACGGTCTTGCCGTCCGCGCTCAAGATCAGGCCGGTGTCTCCGACCTGGCCGCCGCTTTCCGCATAGAAAGGGGTCTGGGTCAGGGTCAGGCTTCCGTGCTCTCCTTTCATGATATGGCCAAGCACGGCGGCCGGGGCTTGCAGGCATTCGTGGCTAAGGTCTTTGGTGGCCTCGTCGGCATGGCCTTCGGTCAGAAAATCCTTTTCCCCGGATCCCTTCCAGGACGCCCGGGCCACCTCGGCCGCGTGCTCCTTGGCTTTTTGGAAACCGGCCTCGTCCACCTTCAGGCCGCGCTGGCCGCATATTTCGCGCGTGAGCTCCAGAGGGAAGCCGAAAGTCTCGTGCAATTTGAAGGCCTGCTCTCCGGGCAGCGTCCCGGAGTTCTTCTCCAACAGCGCTTTGAGCTCGCGTTCTCCCGCGCTCAAGGTCTCTAGGAAGCGCTCCTCTTCCATCTTGAGTCCGGATATGACTTGTTCCTTGGCTCCGGCGATGTCCGGGTAGGTATCTTGGAATATTCCCAGCACGGACGGCACCAGCTTGTGCAGGAACGGTTCGGAGCAGCCCAGGAGCTGGCCGTAGCGCACGGCCCGGCGGATCAGCCGGCGCAGCACGTAGCCCCGCTCCACGTTGGAGGGAATCACGCCTTCGGCCATGAGCATGGTGGCGGCGCGGGCATGGTCGGATATGACCCGGAAGGCCAGGGTGGTCTCCGGGGAGCGGTTGGGATCGGCGTTAAGCAAGGCCGCGGCCCGGTCCACGATGGGGGCGAATAGGTCGGTGTCGAACGGGGACTGCTTGCCTTGGGCCACGAAAGCCAGGCGTTCCAAGCCCATGCCCGTGTCTATGTTCTGGCGGGGCAAGGGCTTCAGGGTGCCGTCGCCTTGCCGGTCGAACTGCATGAACACCAGGTTCCAGATCTCCAGGTAGCGGTCGCAATCGCAGCCTGGGGCGCAGCCGGGCTGGCCGCAACTGTGGCTGGGGCCGCGGTCGAAGTATATCTCGGAGCAGGGCCCGCAGGGACCGGTGGGGCCTACGGCCCAGAAATTGGTGTCTTCGCCCAGGCGGATCACCGGGTTCTTTATGGATTGCTTCTCCCAGAGCCCGGCAGCTTGAGCGTCATCCTTGAATACGGTCGGGTGCAAAAGCTTGGGGTCCAAGCCTACTTCCTTGGTCATGAACTCCCAGGCCCAGGGGATGGCTTCGGCCTTGAAGTAGTCGCCGAAGGAGAAATTGCCCAGCATCTCGAAGAAGGTCAGGTGGCGCAGGGTCTGGCCTACGCGTTCGATGTCCGTGGTACGGAAGCATTTTTGGCAGCTGGTGGCCCGGACTAGGTCTTTTTTTAAGCCCAGGAAATAGGGCTTGAACGGGACCATGCCCGCGGAATTGAACATGAGGCTGTTATCGCCTTGCGGGATAAGGGGGGTGGAAGATCTCAGGGTATGTCCCCGGGAGGTGAAGAATCCAAGGTAGTCTTGTCTTAATTTAGCGCTATTTTTCATAAAGGGTGATATGGATTATACAAAATGGCAATTAATTCCGCGAATTCCATCGATTTTAACCGATTTGTAAGATATTCGGCATTGACAGTAGGGTCCGGTTCTGTTATAACATCTTGCGGAAATCGGAACCTGATAAAGTGGATTTAAGTAAAAGAATAAAGGAGTTCCTGAAGCGGAATGTGACCGTGGTGGTCATCCCCCATGCTGCCATGCAGCCATGGCGATGGCAATGCACCACGGCCTTCGTGCTTTTCTGTCTGGGCTTATGGTCCGGGGTGACCATCTGGGCCGGTTACATATCCGGCCAGCATATCGATTATTGGATAACCAAGGCCGACAACAAGGTCATGTTGGCCAAGATGAGCTATCTGGCCCAGGAGATGGACCGCGCCCGGGAGACCTTGGATGTGGCCAAATCCACGGACCGGCAGATGCGCATGCTGTTGAGCCTTTCCCGCCGCGAGGACCTGGCGGGCGAGACCGCGGTGGGCGGCCCCAGCGCGGCCGACCGGGTGACCCTGCGCCGCCTGCTGGCCATCGATCCGGCCAGCGTCCGGCAGACGGATTGGCGGCGGCAGATAGCCGCCATCCGGGCCGAGTCCCGCAAACGCCTGGCCAGCTTCCAAGAGATATCCTGGTATATAGGCAACCAGCGCAGCCTGCTGCACGCTACTCCCAATATGTGGCCCACGTCCGGCCAGCTCACCTCGCTTTACGGCTACCGCCTCTCCCCGATGCAGCGCGCCGATGGGGATATGGGCGAGTACCACCAGGGCGTGGACATAGCCAACAAGGCCGCTACCTTGATATATGCCACGGCCAACGGCACGGTGCGCTACTCCGGCTGGTCCTACGGCTACGGGCAGATGATGGTCATAGACCACGGCTACGGCATATCCACCCTTTACGCGCATACCGCTAAATCCCTGGTCAAGATCGGAGACCGCGTCAGCCGCGGCCAGGTCATAGGCTACATGGGCACCACGGGCCGCTCCACGGGCGCGCATCTGCATTACGAGATCTGGCGCCACGGCCGCCCCATCAACCCCATGATATACCTCAAGGTGCGTTCCGCCGGCGAGGTCCTGGGCTGGTCCCAGCCCGCGGAGCCGGCCCGATCCGCCTCCGCCATCGGGCGCTAAAGATATGTTCGAATCCAAGAAAAGCGATAAATTCGATAATCGGGAATCCATGACTTTGATCGGAGAGGAGGCCTACGTCCATGGGATGCTGGCCGCCAAGGGCTCTTTGCGCGTGGAAGGCACGGTCGAGGGCGACATAACCGACGCCGTGGCCGTGGAAGTGGGCAAGAAGGGCCACGTCAAGGGCAACCTGGCCGCGGAATCCGTATCCATCGCGGGCCATGTGGAAGGCGACGTGGTCGCCTCCCGGCACGTGGAGATATTGGCCCATGCCCGATTGGAGGGCAATATCCGCACGCCCAACCTGCGCGTGGAGGACGGCGCCTCGTTCGAAGGCGCCTGCAGCATGCGCGGTTCGGCCGCGGCCGCGGTGGATGAGCTCATATCCGCCCGCCGGGACGGGGAAGGTTCCAAGTGATAATATCCACTCTGCGCCGGCATCGCAAGGCTCTTTTCATCGCCACCATAGCCGTGTTCCTGATCGGGACTTTCGTGGGCTTGGGCGGCTATCTCTTCACCAAGAACGACGTGAGCGAGGCCGTGGCCTCGGTCGGCGACACCAAGATCCCCTATTCGCGCTTCATCGCCCGCGTCAATCAGTACGTGGACAGCGTGCGCAGCCGGGGCGAGGACGTGCCGGAGGCCGCGCTCAAGGAGATCAAGTTCGGGATGATGCGCGATATGATCGTAGACGAGCTGCTTCTGGCCAAGGCCGACGAGATGGGCATCACGGTCACGGACGAAGAGCTGGCGCGCGACATCCGCGCCACGCCGGCGTTCCAGACCGGAGGGGAGTTCAATCCCAACGCTTATTATCAGGCCGTGCGCTCGGTGTTCCGCGATTCGCCCCAGGGCTACGAGGAGATGCGCCGGCGCAACATCAAATCCAGCCGGGTCAAGCAGCTCATATTCCAGTCCGCCAAGCTGACTCCGGCCGAGCTCCAGGAGCTTTATGCCCAGGAGCATAAGGGCTCGCTCAAGGATTTCGATAAGAACAAGGCGGAGTTCGCGGCCAAGGCCCAGCAGACCCGCGCCTTGGAATTGATCAATTTCTTCCTGCGGCAGCTCAGCGCCCAGTCCGAGATCCGCACTTATCTCGAG
>JBAZVY010000086.1:0-9695 GCA_041660645.1 Elusimicrobiota bacterium
GAGGCCATGAAGATCGAAGAAGAAGCCACCAGCCGCGCGCTCCAGCAATCCCGGGCCTTGAACGAAGCCAAGCTGCGCTTTCAGGAAGAGGCCAGCGCGTTCCAGCAGAAGTGCGAGGCGGGGAAGGCGGAGGCGGAAGAGCGCCTGGCCGAGATCCGCCGGCGGGAAGCTGAGACGGAGAGCGCCTTGCTCGGAGCCCGGCAGATCAAGGCCGTGGCTGATTCCGTGGCCAAGACCTTGCGCCAGGAGCGGGATTCCTTGCAGGCCGAGTTCGAGGTCCGGATCCAGCAGGCCCAGGCCGAGGCCCGGGCCGAGGCCGACTCCCTGCGCGCGCGCCTGAACCAGCTCCAAGAATCCGGATCCGCGGCCGGGGCCGAGCGCGAGCGCCTGCGCCAAGAGCAGGATAAGGAGCGCCAGCGCATAGCCGAGGCCACGCGCGCGGCCTTGGAGCGCTTGCCGCGCGGACCCGGACCGGAGCCCACCGCGGAAGCGGCCGGCCCCGGACCGGAGGCGGCATGATGGATCCCGAGCGCAGCGATCCCGAGGCTTCGGATCCTCCTCCGCCGCCCTTGCCTCCGGCTATGCTGCCTCCCGCCCCCCCCGCTCCTCCGCCGCCGGCAGCCCGCCGGGGCTCGGTTTTGGATGCGGTGCGTTGCGATCTGGACGTCCAAGCTGCGCTCTTATTGCGGCAGCGGCTGGAAGCTGCGATCCGGGAATTAGAGGCGGCCGAGTCCCGGGCCGTAAAGTTGGACCGCGAGGCGTCCGCGCATGCGGCTTTCGCCACGGAATTGTCCGAGACCCTGCACTGTTGCGACCACGCTCGGTCCGAGTTGGCCGGCGCTCTGCAAGCCCAGCGCCGGGAAGTCGAGCGCGTCCAGGAACTGCTGGAATCGCTCCGGGCCCAGGCGGCCAGGGATATGGAGGCCGCCGATAATATCCGGACCCGGCTCGAGGCGGAGAAAGAAGATCTGGCCGGCGCCCGGCGCGCCTTGGAGTCCGAGTTGGCCGAGTCCCGGCAGGATTTGGAGCGCAAGACCGCGGAACTGCTGGAATCGCGCGCCAGCCATGTCCGGGAGTTGCAGGCCTGGACCGAGCGGCTCGACCAGGAGCGCGGACTGCGCGTGGAGCTGGAAGCCGATAAAGCTACGATGTCTGCGGCCAACCAGAAGCTTATGGCCCGGCTGGAAGAGTGCCGGCGCGATCTGGAATCCCGCACCGCCGAGGCCCGCCAGCGCGAGGCGGATGCGGCCAGGTCCGAGGTTCAGGAGCTTAAGCGCCGGCTTGAGGCGCAGACGCAGGAACTGACGGCCATTAAGGATGCGCCCCAGGCTGAGTCCGAGCCGCCTGCGGTCATAGCGCCGATCTCGGACCCGGACCCGCAGCCGGAAGTCATTTTACAATCCTATATAGAGGAGCCTGCGGCGCCCCCGGGGCCTGGGGAAGAGCCGGCATTCCAGGAGAAATGGTGGTCGCTGCAGGGCGTATTGCCGGACCTGCCGGAGCGTGTTTACCGCATCGGGGCTGGGACCTTGGGCGCGCTGGTGCTGGTGGTCTTGCCCGCGGTACTGCTCTGGAACTATATGACGGCTCCGGCGCGGGACCACGCCGTGGCCTCGACGCACCTCAGCGCCATGACCTGGCACGGGGATATGCTCTGGGTGGCGGATTATTCGGATGAATCCATACAGCGCATGCGGCTGGAATCCGGAGGATTGCGCCTGGAGCGCCGCTACCCTCTGCCGGGATGCCGGATCACGGGCCTGGCCGTGGCCGGCGGCTACCTATATGCCGCCGATATCGCCAAGAACGAGATCCAGCGGCGGCGATTGGACGACGCCTTGACTTTGGATAAGGCTTGGCCGGTGGCGTCCCATAACCTATCCGCGCTGGCCTACTCCGACGGCAACCTGTATGCGGCCTTCTCCAATCCCGGGCGCATATACAAGTACGGAACGGACGATGATCTGACCGTGGAAAGCACTTATTTTTCCCCGCCCTCCGTGGTGGGCATGGCCGTGGACCACGGCGAACTGTGGACCGCGGACGCCGATTCCCGGCTCATCCTGCGCCATCGTCTGGACTCGTCCTTGACCATCGTCTCGGCCTATGGGCTTAAAGCGCCGGAAGCGGGCGGCTTGGCCTGGTCCTGCTTCGCGATGCGGGGCCGGTCCTTCTGGCTGGGCAGCGACGGCCAGGCCCGGATACGGCAGCGGCCTTGGCGTCGGTTCCTGTCGGTCCCGGCCCCGGATTTCTCCTCCCCGGCGCCGGAGCAGAGCGGCGCCCCGACTAAGTGATCGTACGGGCCGGAGCGCGCTATTTTGTTATAATGTGGCCGATATGGCGAAGGTATTGGTCATAGGCGGCACCGGGCTGGTGGGCAACGCCCTGGTGCGGGCCTGGCAGCGAAGCGGCGACGAAGTCACGGCCTCCACCTATCGTCGGCATGCCAATATCGGATTCCGCCGTCTGGACATGCAGAATGAACGGGCGGTATATGAGATTTTAGAATCCACGGCCCCGGCTATCGTGGCCTTGCCCGCCGCCAATCCCAATGTGGACTATTGCGAACTCCATCCTCAGGAATCCCGCCGGGTGAACGTGACGGGCAGTCGCAACGTGGTCCGGGCCTGCCGGGACATGGGCTGCCGATTGGTGTTCTTTTCGTCGGATTATGTGTTCGACGGCGTCCGGGGCGCTTATCGCGAGGATGACGCCGTCTCTCCTATAAACGAGTACGGCCGGCAGAAGGCGGAAGTCGAGGAAGCGGTGCTGGCGGCCTCTTCCCGCAATCTGGTGATCCGCACCGCGTCCGCGTATGGCTGGCAAGCCGAGCCCAAGAACTTCGTCTTGCAACTGTTGGTCCGGCTGCGGGCGGGCGAGTGCCTGCCCGCGGCTTCGGATGTGCTGTGCAATCCCACTTATGTCGAGAACCTGGCCGAGGTCAGCGTGGGATTGGCCCGGCTGGACCGGGCCGGGGTGTTCCATGTGGTGGGGCTCGATCGCCTGGCGCGCTTGGCGTTCGCGCGGATGGCGGCCGCGACCTTCGGGCTGGACGCCGGGCTGTTGCGGCCGGTGCCGGCGGCGCAGTGGCCGGCTCCGGCCCGCCGTCCGCGGGATTCGTCTTTGCTCTCCGATAAGGTCCGCTCCGCCGTGGGGATACCCCTCCTGGGCGCGCATCCCGGACTTGAGCATATGCGTTCTTTTGAAAAAGAGTGGCGGGCATATCGGGAGGCCCAGCTTCCGAGTCTGGCCGTTTAGCGCTTCGGGCTGTTCAATAACCCCGATAAATTTGATAATATATCTAGTCTTAGGGCTTTGCAGTACATCTATCAGGAGTCACGGAGGATAAGCACAGCGGATGATTAATGTATCCATGAAGGCTATGTTGGAGGCCGGAGTCCACTTCGGACATCAGACCCGGCGCTGGAACCCGAAGATGGGCCGGTTCATATTCGGCGAACGCAACAGCATCCACATCATCGACCTGCAGAAGACCGTCAAGGAGATCAAACGGGTCTACGGTTGGGTCAAGGACCAGGCTGCGGCCGGCAAGACTTTCTTGTTCGTCGGCACCAAGAAGCAGGCGCAGGAGATACTTAAGACCGAGGCCCAACGCTGCGGCGCGGCTTACGTCTCGGATAAATGGCTGGGCGGCACGTTGACCAATTTTATGACCATCCGCCGCTCCATAAAACGGCTCGAGGAGATCGAGAAGTGGCAGAGCGACGGCATCCTGGGCGTCATGCCCAAGAAGGACGCGGCGCGCTACGGCAAGGAGATGGCCCGGCTGCAGAAGGTCCTGACCGGCATCCGCACCTTGAGCCGCCTGCCCGATGTCCTGTTCGTGGTGGACCCGGTAGAAGAGGATCTGGCCGTGGCCGAGGCCCGGCGTTTGCATATCCCCATCGTGGCCGTCTGCGACACGGATTGCGATCCCGACCTCATCGACCATCCCATCCCGGGCAACGATGACGCGGCCCGTTCCATCAAATTGTTCTGCGGCTTGATCGCGGATGCCGTGGCCGAAGGCACGGCCGCCTACGCCGCGGCGCAGACCGCTTCCACCATGGCCCAGGCCGAGCAGGCCATGCTGGCCGCGGGCGAAGCGCCCGCCGAGGGCGCCGCCGCCCCGGCGGCCGTGGACGCGCCCGTGGTGGTAGAGGAAGGCATGGAAGCTTGGGAGAAGGAGATGCGCCCGGAGGGAGCGGCGGCGGGCAAGCCCAAGCCCAAGGGCCGCGCCAAGGGTCGGATCATGGCCGAGATCGTGGAAGAATTGGAGTGATATCATGACCACCGCCGAATTGAGCCAGCTGATCAAGGAGTTGCGGGACAAGACGGGCGCCGGCATCACGGACTGCAAGAAGGCCCTGGATGAATCGGGCGGCCGGCTGGAAGATGCCTTGACCACATTGCGCAAGAAGGGCCTGGCCGACATGGCCAAGCGCTCGGCGCGCATGACCAAGGAAGGCATCGTGGCCTTCCACGTGGCGGGTAAGGCCGGCGCCATCATCGAACTCAATTGCGAGACCGATTTCGTGGCCCGCACCGACGAGTTCAAGAACCTGGCCCAGTCCCTGGCGGTCAAGGCCGCGGCCGGCGAGCTCAAGAAGGCCGAGGATGCCGCGCCCCTGGTGCAGCCCGTGCAGGTCAAGGTGGGCGAGAACATGGGCCTGCGCCGTTTGGAACGTTTCAGCCTGGCCGGCGAGGGCCTGATAACCGGCTATATCCATCTGGGCGCCAAGAAGGGCGCGCTGGTCGAGATCTCGACCGCCAGCGCGGCGGCCGCCGCGCATCCGGCCGTGGCCGAGTTGGCCAAGGAACTCCTGCTCCAGATCGTGGGCTTCGGCCCTAAGTATCTAAAGCGCGAGGAAGTCCCGGCCGACGTGCTGGCCAAGGAACGGGAGATCCACGCCGAGATACTGCGCAAGGAAGGCAAGCCCGAGGCCTCCATCCCCAAGATCATCGAGGGCAAGATCAATAAGTTGTTCTACCAGGCTTTCTGCTTGCTGGAACAGATGAGCGTCCGGGACAACAAGACGCCTATCGCCAACATCATAAAGGATGCGTCCGCCCAAGCGGGAGGCGAGATCAAGGTCGTGCGCTTCGCCCGCTATCAACTCGGCGAATAATGCCTCGGAAACACCGCAGGGTCCTACTCAAGCTCTCCGGCGAGTCCCTGGGCGGACGGGCGGCCCGGGGCATCGCCCCGGTATCCCTTTCCCGCATCGCCTCCGAGATCAAGCGCGCCTGGGCGCAAGGCATCCAGGTCGGCGTGGTGGTCGGAGGCGGCAACATCTGGCGGGGCAAGGCCGACCGGGGCAAGGCCATCGGACGGGTCACGGCCGATTACATGGGCATGCTGGCCACGGTCATCAACGCCTTGGCCCTGCAGGACGCCTTGGAGAGCCTGGGCGTCGCGACCCGGGTCCAGACCGCCATCGAGATCGCCAAACTGGCCGAGCCCTATATCCGGCGCCGCGCCATCCGGCATCTGGAGAAAGGCCGGATCGTGATATTTGCGGGCGGCACGGGCAATCCGTACTTCACCACGGACACGGCCGCGGCCTTGCGCGCGGTGGAGATCGAAGCCGATGTGCTCATCAAGGCCACCCAGGTCGACGGGGTCTATACCGACGATCCCAAGACCAATCCCAAGGCCAAGAAGCTGGCCAGCCTGAAGTTCATGGACGCTATCCGCCGCCAACTGCGGGTCATGGACGCCACCGCCTTCACCCTCTGCATGGAGAACCGCATGCCTATCGCGGTATTCGACCTAGCCGTGCCGGGCAATATCGCCAAGGCCGCGGCCGGAAAGAAAGTCGGGACTTGGATAACGGAGTGATACTATGCCGATCACGGAAGCCGTCAACAGCTTAGTCGTCAAAATGGAAGAGGCCATGAAGGAGCGCCTGGCGCGCTTGGCCCGGGAGTTCTCGTCCTTGCGCACCGGCCGGGCCAATCCCATGCTCCTGGAGAACATCAAGGTGGAGTATTACGGCCAACAGGTCCCCCTCAAGCAGGTGGCGGCCGTGTCCGTGCCCGAGGCCCGGGTCATGGAAGTCCGGCCTTGGGATCCCTCGGTGCTCAAGGAGCTGGAGCGGTCCCTGTCCAAGGCCGATCTGGGCTGCCAGCCCATGAATGACGGCAAGATGATCCGCCTGGCCATGCCGGCCATGAACGAAGACCGGCGCAAGGAACTGGTCAAGGTGGTCAAGCGCATGGGCGAAGAAGCCAAAGTGGGCCTGCGCACGGACCGGCATGAAGCCTTGGACAAGATCAAGAAAGCGGAGAAGGCCAAGGAGATCAGCCAGGACGACGTGAAGGGCTTAGATGTCCGGGTCCAGAAGCTCACCGACGCTTATGTCCAGCAGGTGGATGATGCCGCGGCCGTAAAAGAGAAGGAAATCACCACCATTTAGTCCGGAGCACTCCCCTCCTGAAAGGGGTTAGGAGGAATTTGAAACCTGTCCCTTCCCCGGAGATCCCGGGTCTGGATCTGGCCCGGCTGCCCAAGCACCTAGCCGTGATCATGGACGGCAACGGCCGCTGGGCCCAGTCCCGGGGCCTGCCCCGTCTGGCCGGACATAAGGCCGGAGTGGATTCGGTGCGGGAGATCATCCGGGCTTGCTCCGACCTGCGCATCCCGGTGCTCACGCTTTATTCTTTCTCCACGGAGAACTGGCAGAGGCCTCAGGACGAGGTCTCCGACATCATGGGGTTGCTGGCCCTGGCCCTGCGCCGGGAGACCTTGGACATGGCCAAGAACAACGTGCGCTTGAGCGCCATCGGCCGGCTGGCCGGCTTGCCGGACTCGGTGCGCCGGGAATTGGACCGCCCCATAGACAAGCCCAAGGATAACACCGGAGTGCATCTCAACCTGGCCCTCAATTACGGTTCGCGCCAGGAGCTGGCGGACGCGGTCAACCGCCTCTTGGCTGCGGGCCGCCGCGATGTGACCGAGCAGGATATATCCGATGCCCTCTACACCGCCGGCTTGCCCGACCCGGACCTGGTCATCCGCACCTCGGGCGAGATGCGGATATCCAATTTCTTGCTCTGGCAGCTGGCCTATGCCGAGATCTATGTCACACCCGTGCTCTGGCCGGATTTCCGGCGTGAACAGCTGGTCGCGGCCTTGATCGATTATCAGGGCCGGGACCGGCGTTTTGGAGGCCGCTGATGCTCCTGCCCCGGGTGCTCACGGCCGCAGTCGGCATCCCGGTGCTGCTGGGGCTGATACATGCCGGGGGCCTGGCCTGGACCGTGTTCACGGTCGCGGTCTCGGTGCTCTGCGTCTATGAATACGGCCTGATCCTGGCGGCCGGCGGCCGGCCGGTGCAAAGATATGTCCTGTTGTTGTGCGGGGCGCTGCTCGCGGCCAGCGTAGCCGGCGGCGCTCCGGCGTCGGCGGTGTTGACGCTGGTCGTGGCGGCGGTGGTGCTGCGCGAGATGTTCGGCCGGGTCCGGTCCTTGGAACGGATGGGCTTCACCCTTTTTGGAGCGTTGTTTTTGGGCTGGCTGCCCGCGCATCTGGCCTTGCTGCGCGATCTGCGGCCGGACGGCGAGAAGCTCACTTTCCTGCTGTTTGCGTGCGTATGGATGATGGATACGGCCGCCTACGCCGTAGGCAAGGCCTGCGGCCGCCATAAGCTCTCCGAGATCAGCCCCCAGAAGACCTGGGAAGGCGCGGCGGCCGGGTGGATCGCGGCCGTGGCCGGCGCGGCCCTGCTGCAGAGGCTGTTGGCGCCGGAGATCCTGGGCTGGCGCGCCGCCTTGGTCTTGGGCGGCCTGATCGGGGTGTGCGGGCAATTGTCGGACTTGGCCGAGTCCATGGTCAAGCGCGCGGTGGACGCCAAGGATTCCGGCAACATATTGCCGGGCCATGGCGGGGTCTGGGACCGTTTCGATTCCTTCATACTGGCCGCGCCCGTGGCGTACTACTTCCTGGTGCTGAAATGAAACGCATAGCCATCCTCGGTTCCACCGGCTCCATCGGCCTCAACGCCTTGCGCGTGGTGGACGCCATGCCCGGACGTTTCCGCGTCGTGGGTTTGGCCGCGCACTCCAACGGCGATCTCCTGTTCCGGCAGGCCCTCAAATATAAGCCCTCCATGGTCAGCCTTTTCGACCATGCCGCCGCGCAGCAGCTCAAGGTCCGTAAGTTCCGCGGCCGGCATCTGGGATCGGGCGTGGAGGGCTTAGTCGAGATGGCCGCGCATCCGGACGTGGACCTGGTGCTGACCAGCCTGGTGGGCGGGATAGGTTTCGCTCCCCTTTTGGCCGCTATCCGGGCGGGCAAGACCGTGGCCCTGGCCAACAAGGAGCCCATGGTCATGGCCGGGGCCCAATTCATGCGCGAGGCGCAGCGCTGGAAGGCCCGCATCATCCCCGTGGATTCGGAGCCTTCGGCCATATTCCAGTGCCTCCACGGAGGCAGTGCCCAGGGCATCCGGCGGGTGCTGTTGACCGCGTCCGGCGGGGCTTTCTACAAGCACAAAGGCAGCCTGGACCGGGTCAGCGTGGCCCAGGCTTTGAAGCATCCCACTTGGCAGATGGGACGCAAGATCACCGTGGACAGCGCCACGCTCATGAATAAGGGTTTCGAGTCCATAGAGATCATGAATCTCTTCGGATTGCGGCGCGAGCAGATCGAGGTGGTGATACATCCCCAGTCCATAGTGCATTCCGCCGTGGAGTTCTCGGATGCCTCGGTGCTGGCCCAACTCTCCCCTCCGGACATGCGCCTGCCCATCCAGTATGCCTTGACCTATCCCGAGCGCACGGTCACCGTGGTCGAGCGCCTGGACCTGTTCGCGGCCGGAGAGCTCACTTTCCGCAAGCCGGATTTCCGGCGCTTCCCCTGCCTGGACCTGGCGCGACAAGCGGCCAGAACCGGCGGCGGCATGCCCGCCGTGCTCAACGCCTCCGACGAGGTGGCGGTGGAGGCGTTTATAGCCGGCCGCATCCGTTTTACGGACATCGCGCGCGTGGTGGAGCGCACCATGAAGGCGTACCGCGGAGGAGCCGGCTGGCCCGGATTCTCGGAGGTGGTGGAGATAGACGGATGGGCCAGACGTAGAGCCCTGGAGGCGTGCGACCGCATATGAACATAGCTCATTATCTGCAATCCGCGGCCGCAGTGGTCGTGACCTTCGGCTTAGTGATATTCCTGCATGAATTGGGACATTTTTTGATGTGCCGGCGCCTAGGCGTGCGGGTGGAGAAATTCGCCTTCGGCATGGGGCCGGAGCTCTTCGGGATCACCCGCGAGGGCACGCGCTATTCGGTCTGCGCCTTCCCCCTGGGCGGGTTCGTCAAGCCCGCAGGCGAGGAATTGGACAATTGCTCGGGCGCCACCGACGAGTACTTCGGGCAGGCCTGGTATCGCAGGCTGGCCATAGTCTTATCCGGGCCGGCCATGAACTACGTGCTGGCGTTCTGTCTCTTCACCGGCGTCATATATTTCAAGGGCATGCCCCAGTATACGGACGAGCCGGTCATCGGCAACATGATGGTGGGCTTTCCAGCGGACCGCGCCGGGATCAAGATCGGCGACAAGATATTGGCGCTCAACGGCGCCGCCATCGCCACCTGGAAACAGCTTTCCGACGGCATACATGCCCTGCCCAAACAGCAGGTCAAGGTCCGTTTCCTGCGCGACGGCCAGGAGACCAGCCTGAACCTTACATCGCGGC
>JBAZVY010000087.1:0-9488 GCA_041660645.1 Elusimicrobiota bacterium
AGACCGACAGCAACAGCCCGGCCATCGCGACCGCGATCGCGCGCATACGCGTATTCATTCCCCGGCCCGCTGGACCTGCCATAATCCTCAGCTCTTGCCCCCGGATCTCGCCAGCAACAGGTTTATGTCCTCGGCCAATTCCTTAAATTCATCGTTCTTGCGCAAGACTATGGGCCCCGGAGCCTTGCCGTCGAGCGCCTCACGCAGGGTCTTGCGGATATGGTAGATAGGCCCGGCCAAGCGGTGCGAATAGAAGACTCCCGCGGCCATGGAGAATATGCAGCCCAAAGCCAGGGCGATCAGCAGCGTGGGCAGGATTATATCCGAGTGCACCAATGCGGTCGGGTTGACCACCAGCGTGTCGGTGGGGTTGGACACGAAAAACAGCTTGCCCGCGTATTTCTTGTCTTGATGCCACACGAACAGCAGAGTAAGCGCATTACTGGTCAAGGTGGTCAAGATCACCAAGATCAGCCACTGCTTGATCATTCGCAATTGGAATTCCGGCAGGATCCAATATCGCTTTCTCTCGATCATCTTACCCTCTGGTCAACCTATTCATATAGTCCGGATTTATCGGAACATGCCAAGGATAACAGCCAAAGCAAGTTCTGTCAATATCGTTATGGTAAAAATATGTGCCGGGTATATACAGTCAAAACCCCCCTCTTTTTGTATCATTTCTATATTATGAGCACGCCGCAGCCCGCCAACAAGATACTGATCATCGATGATGATTCCGAAATCCGCGCCCTGCTTCAAAACATACTGGAAGGCGCCGGCTACCGCGTGGACATGGCCCCGGATGGCCGGGCCGGGCTGGATAAGGTCATGAAAGACGCACCGGACCTGCTGATACTGGACGTGGAGATGCCGGTCATGAACGGCTGGGAAGTGGTCAAACACATAAAGGGCCACAACATCCTCCGGCATCTGCCCATCCTGATGCTGACCTCCCTGAGCCAAAGCGCGAACAAGATATACGGCCTGGACCTAGGCGCGGACGATTACCTGACCAAGCCCTTCGATATAAAGGAAGTGCTGGCGCGCGTACGCAGCGCCCTGCGGCGCAGTTCCGCGGATCTGGAAGCCAACCCCCTGACCCGGCTGCCCGGCAACAGCTGCATAGAACGCGAGATCGTGGCGCGCATACAAGACGGGGGCCCCCTGTCCGTGCTGTATGCCGACCTCAACAATTTCAAGGCTTTCAATGACCGCTACGGCTTCCCGCGCGGGGACAAAATCATCCTGGAGATAGCCCGCATACTGGTGATGCACGCCCAGCCTGGGGATTTCGTGGGCCATGTAGGCGGGGATGATTTCATAGTGATAAGCACTCCGGAGCGCTCCGAAGAATACAGCCGCCGGGTGATAAAGGACTTCGACGCGGTCGCGCCCACGTACTACGACCCGGAGGACCAGGCCCGCGGCGGCATAGACATCGCCAACCGCCACGGCCAGACTACCTTCTTCCCGTTCGTAGGCGTCGCCCTGGGCATCGTAACCAACGAGCACCGCCCCTTGGATTCCATCGGACAGATCGGCGGATTAGGCGCGGAAATGAAGCACTTCGCCAAGGCCCCGGGCAAATCCTCGTATGCCTTCGACCGCCGGACCAATTAGACCCTTAGCCTCCGCGCCGCCTCTTCTCCCCCAAAAGCCAAGCGCGCCAAGGCTCGCCTGCGCCTTGACGCGCTCACGCTCCGGCCGACGCAGCCGGCGCCTTTCTACATTATAGCCGCAGGCGGAGCCTTCTCTTCCGGAGAACCGGCTTTGCCCAAGGGCGTGAATATCATATACCCGGCCAGGACCGCCAGGACCACGACCGCCAGCCAGGGCGCGATGCCGGCCATAGACGCTATCGTGGGGAACATCTTGTCCGCACGCACCGCCACCACGCCGGCGATTATAAGGCCCATCAGCGCCTCGCCCGCGATCAGGCCGGAGGCGGTCAGCACCCCGGCGTTCTCCACCCGGGCCTTCTGGGCCGCGTTATAGCCGCGTTTCGCCATCAGCTTATCCACGATGCCGCGGATGATGCCGCCGATGAAGATGGCGAAGGTGGTCTCCAACGGCAAGTACATGCCCACGGAAAAGAGCATGGGGCTGCGCACGCGTATGAGTATCAAGGACACGCCCATGGCTATGCCCACGATGACCAAGGGCCACGCCATCTCCCCGCCCACGATGCCCGCAGACAGCGCGGCCATGAGGCCGGCCTGGGGCGCCGGCAGGTTGGGGCCGCCGAAACCGCCTATGCCCGGATGGCTGGCCAGGTCCGAGGTGTGCAGCAGGTACAACGGGAAGAACATGACCAAGCCGGATACCACGACGCCCAGGATGTCGCCCAACTGCATCTTCCAAGGCGTTCCGCCCAGTATATGTCCGACCTTAAGGTCCTGAAGCATCTCTCCGGCCACGGCCGCGCTCACGCAGCCCAAAGCGGCCACGCCCAAAGTCGCGGCCACGCCCTGCGCTCCCTTGGCGCCCACGATGATCATGGTCAACGCCGCCACTATGGTCGTGGCCAAGGTCAGCCCGGATATGGGGTTATTGGAAGAACCGATCATGCCCACCAGGTTGCCGGACACGGCCGCGAAGAAGAAGCCCGTGATCAGCATCACCACCGCGGCCAAGAACGCCGGCAGCCAGCCCTGGGTGAAGTAGAAGTAAAGGCCGACCATGAGCGCGAATATGCCCGCGATCATGAACAGCACGACCTTGAAGGAGAGATCGTGTTCGGTGCGCACATGCAGGACTTCGGAAGTGGCCGATTTCTTCACGTCCGCGATGCCGTGCTTGATGCCCTCGAAGAGGTTATTGCGCATCTTGTATAGCGTGTAGCAGGCGCCCACCAGCATGCCGCCCACGGCTATAGGCCGGACCACGAAACGATACAGGTGTCCGACCAAGGCGCTCCAATTCTCCGGAGTGGGCGCCGCGCCGGCGGTCACATATTGGTCGATGAGCTGCGGCCCTAAAAAGAATATGAGCAAGGGCACGAACAAACCCCAAGCCAAGAGCCCGCCCGCGAAGTTCAAAGCGCCCAGCTCCGGGCCGATGATATAGCCCACGGCCAGATAAGCCGGGGTGATCTCAGGCGCGGCTATAGTGGTCACGCCGCCGCCCTTGACCGTCAAGGAATCCTGGGACAAGCCCAAACGCACGAAGCTCTCCTTCACCTTGCCCACGCCCACATGGAAAGTATTCTTGGCCGCGAACACGCCGGCGTCGCCCAGCAGCTTGATCAAGGCGCCTACGCCCATGGCCCGGAACAGCTGAAGCGCGGATTCCGGGAAGGGCAGATTGGGATCCTCCATCATGACCCGACGCAGGATGGTGACGAACATGATGCCCAAAAGGCCGCCCAATATCATCAAGGCTGAGGCGGTAAGGTATTCCTTGAACATGTGTTCTTTGTCGAATTTCCACATCTGCAGTATGACGAAGGCTGGGACCGTGAATATAGCGCCGGCAGCCACGGATTCTCCTATGGAGCCGACGGTACGAGCCATATTCTCTTCCAGGATGGAGCCCTTGAAAAGCCGCAGTACGGCCATGCCGATGACGGCCGCGGGGTAAGTAGCCGCTATGGTCATGCCGGCGCGCAATCCCAAATAGGCGTTAGCCGCGCCCAAGATCACGGTCATGACCAGACCCAACAATATCGCGCGCAAGGTCATTTCCGGCATAGTCTTATTATCAGCCGAGACAAAGGGCACGTGCTTTCGATCCGACATGAGCTACCCCCTTATATATATTAAGAATGAGTCCGTAGATTCTAGCCTAGATTACCGGTACGGTCAATACATCCCAAACCCCGATCCCGCGGGCTGGCTATATTTACCGGAATTTATCATTAGAAGTATTGATTTTGCCCACATACTAACCCATAATAATCATGATATGGCTCGAATCCTCATATCGCTATCCATGATATGCGTCCTGGGCCTGGCGGCCCTGCCGCTATCCCTGGCTGCCCCGGAAAGCGCAGCCGTAAACGACATATATATAGAAGCCGAGGAGAACCTAGGCGCCGATCTGGATATGCCCAGCCCGCCCGTGACCTTCCGTATCCGCAGAGGCGACGATCCGGCCGCTTTCTTTGGAGACCACAAGACCATATTGCACGATATCCTGCGCTGGCAGCTCCAAATATTCGATTTCGATAATAAAAAAACCACGTTTTTACAGGACTCCCAGGCCCCCGCTTCCGACCAATTGCCCTGGGACGGCATGGCCCGCAACGGCAGCCCCCTGCCAGACGGTTTTTATACGGCCCGATTCGTATGGACCGACAGCCAGGGCGCCGCACACAAGAGCAAGCCCATACGCGTAGGCCTGCTGACTCCGTCCGCGCTCCGGGCCTTTGCCGGCCCCCACGTGCGCATCATATATTCCGATGATGCTCTCACCATAAGACTGGCCGAAGAACTAGCCTTTACCCCGGGAGACTGGCGCATCAATCCCAAAGCCCTGCCCACCCTGGACAAGATATCCGATTTCCTCCAAACCTATCCCAAGCACCGCATGCTGATACAAGGACATGCCGACCCGACCGGCGCCCATGCGGCCAATCAGCTGGTATCCGCCAACCGCGCCTATTCCATATATAGGTTCTTAGCTGAGCACGGAGTGGATCCTTCGCGCATGGACCATGCCGGACTAGGCGCCAGCCAACCCATCGCGAACAGCTCGACCGCGGAAGGGCGCATGAAAAACCGACGGGTCGACATACGCCTGCTGAAAGCGGAAAGCTGATCCGCGCATATTTACTGAAATTTAGCGCTGCGGTCTTGATTTTATTCCGTTACAACGTCATAATTATGCTATGACCTCGAATTTACGGATATTGACGCTGTTGCTTTGCGCCGGACTTTCCCTCTCCGCACATGCCGGCACCGGAATATTCGGCAACGACAAGCCCAACGTGCTCATCATGCTGGACACCTCCGGCAGCATGGCCGACAACATATCCGCGCTGCCGGCATATGTCCCCGGCACGACGTATGCCAATGCCGGCTACACCGCGGCCCAAGTGTATTACCGGTCCGGCTCCGAATATCTCCCCTACGCCAACAACATAGCGGCCGTGGCCTCCGCCGCGGCCCAGACCTCGCTTACCAATTACGGCATATGGTTTGGAGAGGTAGCCGGCATCCCCTACCAGCTCTATGTGGGCAACTATATAAACTACACCCTCTGCACGGCCTGCAAGACCTCGCAAACCAAGATCTCCATAGCCCAACGCATCATAAACCGCATGCTCAACCTGATCCCCAATGCCCGTTTTGGCGTGGCTCGATTTATAAACAACAACACCCTGGGCTCGGGCGGCGCCGGCATCACGGCCAACACCGCCATAGGCGCCTCGGTCGCCAATATCACCGCGGCCGTCACCGCCATGGTGCCGTCCGGCTACACGCCGCTGGGCGAGACCGTCCGCGACGAAGGATTGTATTTCCAAGGCCAACTCGGGGCCCTGCCCACGCCCGTGCAATCCGCTTGCCAGCTCAACTCCACCATCCTGATCACCGACGGCCTGCAGAACGGCAACCTGGACGTGCGCACCCAAGCCACCAACATGTTCACCCTGGACCATTCCACCCACACCGGCGTCCAGAACATAGTAGTGCATACGGTAGGCTTTTCCTTGGTGGCCAGCGAAAGACTCCAAGCCCTGGCCGTGCTGCAGCAGACCGCGATAAACGGCGGGGGCGTGTTCTTCCAAGCCGACGATTCCGCCCAGTTGGAACAGGCCCTCTTCGCCCTGCCGCCCATCGTCAATGTCACCGCTCCCACGGCCGGCGCCATCGTCTCCGGCCACAACGTCGCCCTATCCGCGACCCTGCCCAACAACTCCTGCGTGGCGGGCCTGCGCTTCCGGGTGGACGGCTCGACCGTGGGCATAGAGCTCACGGCCGCGCCTTTCTCCATAAATTGGGACTCCACTTTGGTGGCCAACGGCACACATACGGTGATAGCCGTGGCCCGCGACGCTTTCGGCAACTATTCCACGTCCTCCGCGGTCGGCTTCAACACCAACAACGACCTGACTCCGCCGGCCATACTCAGCTCCAGCTTCGACGCGGGCCTGACCAGCGCCACGATAAATTGGACGACTAACGAAGCCTCGGATTCCCAGGTGGAATACGGCACCTCCACCAGCCTCGGCATGACCACCACCTTGGACTCCTCCCTGCTCACGGCCCATACCGTGGTCCTGACCGGACTCACGCCCGGCACGAATTACTATTACAAGCTGAAATCCCAGGACGCGGCCGGCAACCTCGGCACCTACACCGGCGGCCCTTCCGCCACCGGCGTACCCGCGACCGCCGCCACCCACGAAGGCTTCAGCATAAAATTCATAAACAACGGCGCGCTGCAGACCGGCCCGGGATTTACCAGCTCCAATCGGCCCTACGCCTTGTACGTGGGCGATTGCTATCCCGCGATCATAGAAGCCATCGGAGCCGGCGGCCTGCATTACAACTACAACGGGGACGTGACCATGAGCCAATACTTCATAAGCTCCCTGGGCGCGGAAACCTCCCTCGCCGAAGGCATCGCTCTGAGCAATGATTCCCGCCTGGGCCAATCCTCCATGACCCTGGCCATGGTCAACGGCTACCTATTCCTAGGCTCCGAGACCGATTTCAGCAGACGCCTGTGCTTCTACCGGAGCACGCGCTCCCCCGGAGACGCCAAAACCTCCGGAGCCTTGGGGGACATGATCATCAAGGCGATAAAGACCGGGGATTCCACTAAAAACGGGCAAAGCGCGAGCTACGTGGGCTGGCACGGGGACCCTAATCATCTCAAGCTCCTGCCGCCGGTACAGGAGCTGGCCCCGGCCACGGTCGCCGGCTCATCCGGCGCCGTGATCGCGCAGCAACAAGGCCTGCCGTTCCGGGTCAATGCCTACCTGGCAGATCTCTACGGCAACGCCGTGCTAAATTACAGCCACACCCTGCGCTTCAAATCGTCTTCCGTGGCCAATGCCGCCTTCTACCCCATCGAAGGCGCCGTGATAAACGGCGTGATATCCTCCAGCGTTACCCTAAATGATTGCGCCACCTCCATCACCCTTACGGCTGAAGACGTCACCGCCCCCGGCGTGACCAGCGCGGATGCCGCCATAACCCTGGGCGCCTGCGGAGTGACCACCGGCACGGGGTTCTATGATACCGACGTACCGGCCGCGGCCTCTGCGGTAGGCGAATTCGCCATGACCATAACGGTCAAGAACGTGGACGTGCCCGTGGGCGCGGGCAGCGTGCAGTATTCCGCCAACCTCATACCCCTGGTGCCCACGGATGCCACGCATTTCGCCCTGGCCACGAGCACCTTGAGCATAACCCACGTGGAATTCTCCATCCCCGAAGGCACGGTCGGCGATTTCGTCTACACCATCCCCAACCAGAAATATCAAAAAGCCGAAACCATATGGATCCAGTTGATCGGCACGGCCTTCCCCCCGGAACTGGCCGGAGCCAGCTCCTTGACCGGGCCCTTGGCCATAGACGCGGGCCCCGCCGCCCGATTGCTCGCCAGCGCCTCGCCCAGCCGCATCGGGCCCAATTCCGTGGGCACCATCACGGCCACGGTCACGGACATAGTGGGCAACGGCAAAGCCAGCGTGGACCTGACCGCCCAATCCACCCTAGGCTCGGGCCGGATATACTCCGGCAACATACCGGTATTGCAGGCCCAAGCCGCCACCAACGCAGCCGGCCAGGTGCCGTTCTCGTTCTTGAGCGGACGGATATCGGAGAACAACAAGGTCCTGGTCTCGGCCGCGCCCGCTCTCAACCTCACGCCCGTGGAAGTCACCATCCTGACCTCCCTGCTGGGCGATGAGCGCGTGGCCGCCTATCCCAGCCCGGTCAAGATAACCGAGCGCCCGCTGACCATAGAATACCGTTTGGATGTGGACAGCGACGTGCGCGTCCGCATCACCGACCTATTCGGCCGCCTAGTCTGGCAGACCAGCTATAGCGCCGGATCCGCGGGCGGCCAAACCGGATTCAACACCATAACCTGGGACGGCCGCAACGGGGCCGGCCAGACCGTAGCCGTCGGGGTGTATGCCTTGCATCTGGAGATGAGCGGCTCCGGCCAGACCGCCAAGGCCAGCACGCGCTTCGGCATCAAGAAATAGCGGCTATTACGGAGCCCAGGCGGACAGATCCAGCGCGGTCAAGGAATGCGGGTCCACCCGCGCCGGGCCGAAGCGCACGCTCCAATGCAGATGCGGCCCCGTGGCCCGGCCGGTCGCGCCCACCAAGCCGATGACTTGCCCGCGTTCCACCACGGCCCCGGCCGAGACCTTGAGCTGAGAAAGATGTCCGTAAAAACTGAAAAGCCCGTAGCCGTGGTCTAGGATGACGGTGAGCCCGGAATAAAACAAATCGTCGGCCAGCGCCACCAATCCCCCGGCCGGAGCCCGCACCCGCCGTCCCAGCCCCGCGGCGATGTCCAGTCCGCCGTGCGGGGATTTAGGGATGCCGTTGAACACCCGCCTTTCCCCGAAATCCGCGGAGATCCGGCCTCGCAGGGGCTCCTGGAACCTGCCGGAAAAAAAACGCGCCGGGGTACGCCGCGCATATAACTCCTGCAGCCGGGCATGATCCCGTTGGGCGCGGGACTCATCATCCGAGCGCGGGGTCACGAAATTCTGGGATACTTGCAGCCGCTGCTCCGGAAAGGTTTGCGGGGCCACGAGAGCGTCCTGCCGCAATTCCACCGGGGCGCCGTCTCCGCCCACGGCCTCCACCTCCAAGGTCACCGGCCCGGAAGAGGCTTCCATATCCAGGCCCGCGAAACTCATATAGGCGCCGCTGCCCGCCGACCAGAAGAACAACTGCTCCTCGCCCAACCGGCCCACCGGCGGCTGCGGGCCGCCATGATCGCGCACCACCACCAGCAGCAGTTCCCCGGCCGCCATGCCGGCTCGGGCCTGGACCAGAAGCCGGGGCGCCGGTTGGGAGGCCGGCGCGGACGCTTGGCCTTGAGCCGCCCCCGCGCCGATCAGAGACGCGCCCCATAGCGCCGCCGCCAGCGCGACTCTGCCCAGGTCCGGCCGGATCGCGGTTATCGGAGCACCGCCAGGTCCTCATCCGCCCAAGCCCCGGACAACTTGGCCGGGGTCAACTGCGGTTCCTGCTCGCGGTTGTCGATCCGGGCCTGCCTGATCACGCGCGGCTTGAGGTATCCATAAAGTGCATCCAGCTTTATCGCCTTGCCTTTGCCGGCAGCCTCGCCCTGCAATCCCCGCAGCAGATGGTACGTCAGCAAGCCATGCTGCTTTTCGTCGTAAAGCCCGCTTATCTGCGTGCCGGACGCGGCCGAAAGCACCACCACGTTGGCCGGCACCTGCACCGCCTGGGCCAACACCAACGGGCGTGTGCCTTTGGCGATCAAGGTCCGGGAACCGCCCGCTCCGGAGAAACAGGAGTCCAGTATCACCAAGGAATTTGCTCCGG
>JBAZVY010000088.1:0-4300 GCA_041660645.1 Elusimicrobiota bacterium
TGCGCGGTCTACGACCTCTCCAACGCCTGCCTGGGCGTGATGAGCGGCATCATAGATGTGGCCAACGCCATAGAGCTGGGCCAGATGCGCGCCGGCCTGGTGGTAGCCTGCGAGACCGCGCGCGAGATCAACGAGAGCATGATCGCGAGCATGCTCCAGACCCCGACCATGGAGCATTTCCGCCTGGCCGTGGCCACCTTGACCGGAGGCTCCGGCGCCGCGGCCGTGCTGATCACGGACGGCTCTTTCTCCGAGTCCGGGCATAGGCTGTTGGGCGGCACGGTCCGGGCCGCGCCCGAACATCACGGGCTCTGCCGCTGGTACCGGGACACCATGTCCACGGACGCGGCCGCGGTCCTGAAGCACGGCGTGGCCTTGGGCAGCCGGACTTGGAAGGACCTGGTCAAGGAATTGGGCTGGACTGCGGTCAGCGTGGATAAGACGGTCTGCCATCAGGTCGGGGCCCCGCACCGGGCCGCGGTCCTCTCCGCCCTGGGCCTGCTGGCGGAGAACGATTTTGCGACCTACGAGTCCTTGGGCAACATGGGCACGGTGTCCTTGCCCATAACCGCGGCCATAGCCGCGGAGCGCGATTTCCTGCGCCCCGGGCATAAAGCGGCTTTCCTGGGCATAGGCAGCGGGCTCAATTGCCTCATGCTGGGCTGGCAGTGGTGATGTCCCAGCATCCGGCCTTGCCCTGGGAAAGCAGTTTTTTCGAGAGAGGCGCTCTGCGCCAGCACTACCTGGACGGGGGGGCCGGCGAGGCCGTGGTCATGGTGCACGGCAATCCCACTTGGTGCCTGTATTTCCGGGAGCTGGCCCGGGCCTTGAGCGGTTCCTGCCGGGTCATAGTGCCCGACCATATCGGCTGCGGGCTTTCCAGCAAGCCGGACGACGCGGCCTACGATTACACTCTGAAAAGCCGGGTGGACGACCTGGAAGCCCTGCTCGAGCACCTGGGCGTGGAAGAGAAGATAACTTTGGTCCTGCACGATTGGGGCGGCATGATCGGCATGGCTTACGCGGTGCGCCATCCCGAGCGCGTGCGCCGGCTGGTGATCTTTAACACCGCGGCCTTCCTGCTGGATCCCAGCCGCAGCCTGCATTGGGCCCTGGAGGCCTGCCGCACGTCCTGGGGCGCCTGGCTGGTGCGCGGGCTCAATGCCTTCGCCTGGACCGCCTCCTACGTATGCTGCCGCCAGCGTCCCATGAGCGCGGACCTGCGCCGGCTGTATCTGGAGCCGTACGACTCCTGGGCGAATCGCATCGCGGTGCTGCGTTTCGTGCAGGATATACCCCTGCGCGCCGCGGACCGCGCCTACGGCCTGGTGCGCTCGGTGGAGGACCGCTTGAATTGCTTCGTATCCGTGCCCATGCTGATCTGCTGGGGCCTGAAGGATTTCGTGTTCGACGAGCATTTCCTGCGGGAGTGGGAGCGGCGTTTCCCCAACGCCGAGGTGCATCGCTTCCCCGAGGCCGGGCATTACGTGCTGGAGGACGCCGGCGGCGCCATCGTCCCATTGGTCAAGGATTTCCTGGAGCGGCATCCCTTGCCGCGCTGAACCTACCGGTCATGAGCCAACCGCTGGGCGTATCCGAGCTGTTGCGCGAGGCCGCCGCCCGCGTGCCGGACCGGCCCGCGGTGATCGAGGGCGCGCGCCGCATGACTTTCCGGGAACTGGACGCGGAATGCTCGCGTCTGGCCCAGGGCTTGGTGAGCAGCGGCATCGGGCCCGGGGTGCGCGCCGCTTTGCTGGTGCCGCCGGGCCTGGAGTTCGTAGCCGTAACTTTCGCATTGTTCCGGGCCGGGGCCGTGCCCGTGCTGGTGGATCCGGGCATAGGCTGGCGCAACATGGGCCGCTGTCTGGCCGAGGCCGAGCCCGAGGCTTTCATCGGCAGTCCCAAGGCCCAACTGGCCCGCTGGGCCGGGAGCTGGGCTTCCGCCAGCCTGAAGACCTGCGTCACGGTGGGCCCCCGGCTGTGGGGGGGCGGCTCGCTGGCCGCGCTGCGCCGGCGCGGCCGCAGCGGCGCGCCGCCCGCGGCTTGGGCCCTGCCTAACGCCGCGGCCGCGATATTGTTTACTTCCGGAAGCACGGGCGCGCCCAAGGGCGCGGTCTATACCGGGGAGATATTCGCGCACCAAGCCCGCATGCTGCGCGAACATTTCCACATCGAGCCTGGGGGCTTCTCCGTGCCCACCTTCCCGCTCTTCGCCCTCTTCGACGTGGCCCTGGGACTCAGCGCGATCATCCCGCGCATGGACGCGACCCGTCCGGCCCGGGTGGACCCGCGCGAGATCATCGGGCCCATCCAAAGCTACGGCGCGGTCCAGCTCTTCGGCTCGCCCGCGCTGTTGGACGCGGTGGGCCGCTACGGGCAGCGCTATGGGATAGCGCTGCCTTCTCTCCTGCGCGTGATCTGCGCGGGCGCGCCGATGCCGGCCTCGGTCATGGCCCGCATCGTGCGCATGCTGCCTGCGGGCGCGCAGGTGCACACCCCTTACGGCGCCACCGAGGCCCTGCCCGTGGCCTGCATCTCCAGTTCCGAGGTGCTGGGCGAGACCGCGGAGCTCACGGCCCAGGGCCGGGGCGTGTGCGTGGGCCGGGCCTGGCCGGGCATGAAGGTGGAGGTCATCCGGATCAGCGACGAGCCGATAGCGCGCTGGAGCCCGGACCTGGCCGCGGCGGAGGACGAGGTGGGCGAACTCGTGGCCTCCGGCCCGGTGGTGACCCGGGAGTATTTCCGCAAGCCCGAGGCCACGGCCTTGGCCAAGATCCCGGACCCGGAGGGGGTGCGCCATCGTATGGGCGACTTGGGCCGCATCGACGCGCAGGGCCGGATATGGTTCTACGGCCGCAAGAGCCAGCGCGTGGCCGCGCCCGGAGAGACCCTTTTCACCATACCCTGCGAGGCCGTGTTCAACCAGCACTCCAAGGTGCGGCGCTCCGCCTTGGTGGGCGTGGGCCTTTGGGGCGCGCAGGTCCCGGTGCTGTGCGTGGAGGCCGAGTCGGGCGCGGAGCCGGACCGGGTGCGCGCCGAGCTTCTGGCCTTGGCCCGGCAGTACCCGCACACCCGGAGCATCCGGACCGTGCTCTTCCACCCCGGCTTTCCCGTGGACATCCGCCATAACGCCAAGATCTTCCGCGAGAAGCTCGCGGTCTGGGCTAAGGAGCATATGGCATGAGGGTGCTGGTCACGGGCGGAGGCGGGTTTTTAGGCTCAGCCGTGGCCCGGCGCTTGCAGTTCCGAGGCCATTCGGTCACGAGTTTCTCGCGCCGCCGGTATCCGGAACTGGAAGCCGAGGGCATAGCCTGCGCGGTCGGCGACTTGGCCGACGCCCGAGCCGTGGCCGAGGCCTGCTCGGGCCGGGACGCGGTGGTGCATGTGGCGGCCAAGGTCGGGCTGGGGGGCGCGTACGCGGATTTTCAGCGCAGCAACGTCGTGGGCACGGCCAACGTCATCCGGGCCTGCCAGGACCTGCGGGTGCCGCGGCTGGTGTTCACCAGTTCGCCCAGCGTGGTGTTCGACGGCCAAGACGTGGAGGGCGTAGACGAGCGCGCGCCTTATCCGCGTAGATTCGATTCCTGCTATTCCCAGACCAAGGCCGTGGCCGAGGAGATGGTGCTCTCGGCCGACAGCCCGAGCCTGGCCACCGTAGCGATCCGGCCGCATCTGGTCTGGGGCCCGGGCCATAACCACATCGTTTCGCGCATCGTGGCCCAAGGCCGGGCCGGGCAGTTGCGCCGCATCATCGGGCATAATAAGCGGGTGGATGCTACCTACATAGACGACGCGGCCGCGGCCCATCTGCTGGCTCTGGAGAAGCTGGCTCCGGGCAGTCCCATAGCGGGCAAGGCTTATTTCATATCCGCGGGCGATCCCCGTCCTATCTGGGAGATCGTGGACGGCATCTTGAAAGCCGCGGGCCTGCCTCCGGTGAGCAAATGCGTGCCCCGGCCCGCGGCCCAGGCCGCGGCTTGGGCCATGGAGAGCTTTTATCGTCTGGCCCGGCGCTCGGATGAGCCGCGGCTGACTCGGTTCTTGGTCAATCAGCTGTGCACGGCGCATTGGTTCGACATAAGCGCGGCCCGCCGCGATCTGGGCTATAAGCCCGCGGTGGCCTTAGAGGACGGCTTGGAGAGATTGCGCGTCTGGCTGAGCGCCGGAGGTAAGCTATGAACAACAAGAATGTCACGGCTCTGCTTTTGGTCATGGACGCGGTGGGCGTGTCCACCTTGGAATACCTGTTGGACCGCTACCCGCGCAAACTGCACCTGCCTAATCTGTCGCGCCTGGGCTT
>JBAZVY010000088.1:4310-5381 GCA_041660645.1 Elusimicrobiota bacterium
GGATATTGGCCCCCAAGTTCCGTTCCCGGCTGGGCCGGGACGCCCAGAAGAATTGCGCCATGCGCGTGGACCAAGCCTCGGCTTCCGCGGACTCGGTCATCGGGCACCGCGAGATGGTGGGCATCGTGGATCCTTCCACCTACAACCTGTTTCCGTGCGGGTTCTCGGGCGAATATATCGCGGCCCTGGAGAAGCGCATCAGCCGCAAGACCATATTCAACAAGATGGCCGGGGGCATGGAGGCCATCGAACTCAACGCGGACCGGCACGAGAAGACGGGCTGTCCCATAGTCTACGCCAGCAAGTGCGACCCTTTGGTGCAGATCGCCATGAACGAGAAGATCATCCCGGTCAAGGAACAGCACCGCATCGCGGACGCGGCTTTCGAACTGGCCATGGAGATGGGCATCCCCATAACCCGGGCCATCGCCCGGGCCTATATCCGCACCCCCAGCAGGGACATCGTGCGCACCGCCAACCGGCACGACACGGTCCTGCCCTTGAAGGGCAAGACCTTGGTGGACATCCTCTACGGCCTGGGCGTGTGGACCGTGTCCGTGGGCAAGACCAGCGACCTGGTCAACACCAATTATCACGAGCGCATCAAGCTGGTCAACCCGGACTTCATAGATCCCGGCCTGGATCTGCGCTTCGTGCATCCCCAGAAGAAGGACACCAATCCCTATTCCGTGCAGGGCACGGTCAACGCCTTGATCGGCGCGGCCCGCCTGTACCGGCCCCACGGCACCTTCATCTTCACCAACCTGGTAGACGCGGACAGCCTCTACGGCCATACCCGCGACATCCCGGGCGCCATCCATTGCCTGGAAGAGATGGACCGTTCCGTGGCCTTGTTCGAAGATAACATGCGCCAGGGCGACCTGCTGGTCATCACCGCGGACCACGGCATGCAGCATCGGCCGGATTACGGGTACCACAACCGGGAGCCCTTGCCCTTGATCGTGGAGCGCATAGGCTATGGCGCGGACCTGGGCGGCCTGCGCGTGGGCCCGGGCAAGAGCCTGCGCGAAGCCGGGCTGTTGGTGTCCCAAGCCTTGGGCTGCGACCGGG
>JBAZVY010000088.1:5391-9461 GCA_041660645.1 Elusimicrobiota bacterium
CAAGAACCTGAAGAACGGGCGGGCTTAAGCTTTCGCCGGGGGCTTGATCAGCAAGGAGGCCGCTATGCTTGCGGCCAGTATCCCGGCGATCACGCAGAGCGAAACGGAAGTGGGCACATGGAAGAATATCCCGCCCAGCATCTTGGCGCCCACGAATAGGAGTATGGCGGATATCCCGACTTTGAGGTAGCGGAACATGTCCACCATGTTGGCCAAGAGGAAGAACAGGGCGCGCAGGCCCATGATGGCGAACACGTTGGAGGTATAGACCACCAAGGTGTCCGTGGTTATGGCTATGACCGCGGGGATGGAATCCACCGCGAATATGAGGTCCGAGAATTCCACCACGAGCAAAGTGGCGAACAGGGGGGTGGCGTGCAATATCCCGCCCTGGCGGATGAAGAAGTTCTGGCCGTGATGCTCGGCGCTCAAGGGCATGACGCGCTTTAAGAGCTTTAAAGCCAGGTTGTCGTCGGGATGCACGGATTCTTCCCGGGATAAGAGCATCTTGGCGCCGGTGTAGATGAGCAGAGCCCCGAATACGTAGATCATCCAGTGGAAGGCGTTGATCAGGGCCACGCCCGCGAATATGAATATGAAGCGCATGATTATGGCGCCGAGTATGCCCCAGTGCAGGACCCGGGCCTGGTAGGCCGAGGGTATGGCGAAATAACGGAATATGATCAGGAACACGAACATGTTGTCCGCGCTTAGGGATTCTTCCAGCAGGTAGCCGGCTACGAATTGGAGCGCCCGCTCCTTGCCGCTGGACAGAGCCAGCACTCCGGCAAATCCCATGGCCAGCGTGAACCAGGCCAAGGTCCAGAACGCGGCTTCCTTGAGGGATACGGCGTGGGCTTTCTTGTGGAGTATGCCTAGGTCTATGGTGAGCACCGTGGCCACGATGAGGCCGAAGAGCAGCCAGAGTCCGGTTTCGCTGAGCATGTATATATTCTCCGCTATTTGGCGGGCGGGGTCAATTCAGCCTGCACGCACTGGGCGCCATCGTTCATGCGAGAACCTCCGAAACGGAGGCATCGGGGACGAGGCGCAGCAGGAAATCTTCGCAGGGCAAGCAGGGGATGCCCTCCAAGAGCAGGCGGTCCCGACCGCCGTAGAGCAGGCAGGCGCGGGCCTGGGGGTAGTCTTCGAGGAAGGCCTTCAAAGGGCGTACGTCCTTGGAGGAAACTCGCCGGGAGGATTTTACCTCGATTGCGAGGAACGTGTCCTGCCCATAAACGATGAAATCAACCTCTACTCCGGATTTCGTGCGCCAAAAATAAAGCTGCCGATCTTTGCGGCCATAGGCGATCCAGGCGCGCAATTGTTGAGCGACTAGACCTTCCAGCGAGGCGCCTGTGATCTCCGCTGGAGCGTCCAGCGGCCCCTTGGGCCGCAATGAGCGGAATATGCCTGCATCCATGTAATAGAACTTGGGATGCTGAACCAGGTGCCTTTTCGCTTTCTTGGTGAAGACTTTGAGTCGGAACCCCAAAAGCAGGTCTTCCAGTATCTCTACGAATCCTTCCACGGCCTTTCGCCCCACTTGGCATTCCCGGGCCATTTCCGAAGCATTGAGCAGCGAGGCATGGGAAAAGGTCATGGCTTCCAAGAACCTGGAAAAACTTCCGATGTTGCGGACCAAGCCTTCCGCCTGGACTTCTTCCCGGAGATAGAGCGAGACGTAGGATTTGAGCGTATCCTCCGGATCCTTGGCCGCCAGCACCAGCGGTAATAGGCCTAAACGCAGGCTTTGCTCAAGGTTGAAGCGGCGTCCCAGCTCGGAAGCCAGGAATGGGTGCAGGGTTTTTAGGAGCACGCGGCCCGCGAGCAGGTCCACTCCGGCGCGGCGGAGCTTGCGGCTGCTGGACCCGGTCAGGATGAACTGCAGGGAGCGGCGCGATTTATCCTCGATCAATTGATGCACCACATCCAAGAGCGCCGGGACCTTCTGTATTTCATCAATGACTAATCTGGATATCCCAGGATTGCCCTCCACCAGGATGCGCAGCTGCTCCGGGCGGCTGAGATAGGTGCGGTAGGAGTCCGGATCCAGAAGATCCACGATCAGGGCATCGGGGAATTTCGTCTTGAGCAGAGTGGATTTACCGGTTCCCCGTGGGCCAAAAAGGAAAAAGCTGTCGCGAGGTGTTTGGAATAATCGTCCTATTGTATCCATTAATGCTTCCTTTTTGGATGTAGCATATCCATTATATATTGGGATGGCGATTCTGTCAATGCATGGTTATATTGACGGCCAGAGTCAACCTGATAGGGAAAATAGCTATCATTGGAACATGATCAAAAGGATCTGCGTGTTCTGCGGCTCCAGCCCCGGAGCCCGGCCGGAATATATGCAAGCGGCCAAGAAGTTGGGCGCGGTCTTAGCTCAGCGCAAACTGGTCTTGGTCTACGGCGGCAGCAGCGTGGGCACCATGGGCGAGCTGGCCCGCTCCGTCATCGAGCAGGGCGGGGAAGTCATCGGCATCATCACCCAGGAGCTGGTGGACCGGAAGGTGGCTTTTACCGGGCTCTCGGACCTGCGCGTGGTGGGCAGCATGCACGAGCGCAAGGCTTTGATGGCGGAATTGGCCGACGGTTTCATCGCTTTGCCGGGCGGGATCGGGACTTTGGACGAGTTCTTCGAGGTGTGGACCTGGGCCCAGTTGGGCCTGCATCCTAAACCCTGCGGCCTGCTGAATATCTGCGGGTATTACGGCAAGCTCATGGGCTTCTTGGACCATGTGGCTGACGAGAAGTTCTTAGCCAAGGTGCATCGGTCCATGATTATGCTGGACGAGGAGCCTGCGGCCTTGTTGGACCGGTTCGCTCATTATAAGGCGCCGAAGATGGACAAGGCCGCCTGGACCTTGCGGATGGAACAGTGAAGCGCGCTGTTCTTTTTGTTGCCGTTGTTGCCGTTCTGTCCGTTTCTTGGTATTTCCTTCGCCGTCCTCATGCCCCGGCTCCTGCACCCGTAGCCGTACCTGCGGCTGCGAAGCCGGCTCCAACTCTGCCGATCCCGGCTTTGGGCGCGCCTAAGGTGGCATTGCCCACGCCGACTCTTATCCCTACTATCCCTGCGCCTAAGCCGGCCCCGGCGCCCGTGACCCCGGTGGTCCCGCCGCCTCCTCCTCCGCCGCCTGTGGCTCAGCCTGCGGCCTTGGCTCCGGGGGAATTGCATAAAGAGCTTATCCCTAAGGACATCGTGCTTTTGAGCTGTGAGTATTCTCAGGACGTGGCGGCTCCGGGCATGACAGTGGGCGTGGATATCGTGGGCTCGGGCTTTGGTCCGGAGTTCCAGCAGATGATCCGTTTGGAGTCGGGCTCAGGGGATGTGCGGGTCAAAGACATGCGCTTGGTGACGGCCAATGAGATCCACGCTGAGCTGGAGATCGCGGCTTCGGCAAAGACGGGTTATGTGTTTCCGAGCGTGTCGATCCAGAATCTGCCGGTGTTCCGAGCGGGGCATGCGTTGGGGGTGGTGCGTAAGGGCGAGGTGTTGGACATCAACCGTCTGGGGGAGTCGGAGGACGGGCATACGCAGGCGTTTCGGGTGATCACGAACTTGGACGAGAACATGGCGCGGCAATTCTGGGTGCAGTCTACGTGCCAGGGTTTGTTGGCGAATAATATCCAGCCGCGTCTGCCTTTTGCGGTGGACGGGGTGTTGGCTATCGACGACCCGGAGCATGGGGGGGACTGCGGGGGGGTGATCTCGTTGTATTCGCGGGAGATCTTCCGGCGGGATAGCCTGGTGCGGTTGGTGCAGTTGGAGTTGGAGCATTCGGCTTGGGTGTATCGTATTGCTTGCGATGATGCGTTCCATAGGCCGGGGGAAGCGGTGCGGATGGTTTTGAAGGGGAGTGGGTTTTCTCCGGCGTATGCGCACTTGCTTAAATTGAGAGTAGAGGATTTGAAGGTTAAGTCGGTGGTGTTTTCGTATTTGTCGCCGTCGGAGATCGGGTTGTCTTTCGTGTTGCCGTCTAATGCTGGTGAACGGCCTTATGAGGTTACGATCTTGGGCGATAAGGGGCGGATCTTGCATAAGTCGCCTGGGGTGTTTTCGG
>JBAZVY010000089.1:0-9422 GCA_041660645.1 Elusimicrobiota bacterium
TTGGCGCATATCATCCGGCTCAAGGGTCTGGATCTGCGGGGCGCGGCCGGGGAGCCCGCGGACAGCCTGCTGGGCGCGCGCAGTTCGGCCGGCAAGATCTTCGGGGCCACGGGCGGGGTCATGGAGGCGGCGGTGCGCACCGCATACCATCTGGCCACGGGCCGGGAACTCGGGCGCCTGGAACTCAAGGAAGTCCGGGGGCTAGACGGCATCAAGCAAGCCAGCGTGAAGATCGCGGGCACGGTGCTCGAGGTGGCCGTGGTCAGCGGGCTCATGAACGCGCGCCGGCTGGTCGAGGACATGGCTAAGGGGCTGCGGCGCTATGATTTCGTGGAAGTCATGACCTGTCCGGGCGGCTGCATCGCGGGCGGCGGCCAGCCCCATTGCACCGACCCGGAGCGGGTGCGCGCCCGCATGGCCGCGCTCTACGATATAGACCGGCACGCCAAGCTGCGCTGCGCGCATAAGAATCCGGAAGTGCAGCAGCTCTATCGCGATTTTTTGGGCCAGCCTTTGGGGCATAAGAGCCATCAATTGCTGCATACCTCCTATGCCCAGCGCCGCGAGGGAGAATGAGGCCAGACTGAGATGAAGATCGGCGATATACCGCTGGTGGCGACTATAAAGGAAAAATGCCGGATGTGTTATACCTGCATCCGGGAGTGCCCGGCTAAAGCCATCCGGGTCAGCGAGGGCCAGGCCAGCGTGATCGCCACGCGCTGCATAGGCTGCGGCAACTGCATCAGCGTATGTTCTCAGCAGGCCAAGCGGGTGTATTGCTCGATCCCGGAGGTGGAGGCCATGCTCGCGGCCGGCCGGCCGGTGGCTGCGCTGCTGGCGCCTAGCTATCCCGCTGAGTTCGTGGATATGGATACGGACAGCTTGGCGGGGACTTTGCGCTGGCTGGGGTTCTCTTCCGTGCATGAGGTCTCCTTCGGAGCCGACCTGGTGGCGCGCGAGTATGCCCGGCTCTTGGCCGAGAGCGAGCGTCCTTATATAGCCACGACTTGCCCGGCCGTGGTCTCATATATAGAGAAATATCTCCCGGATATGATCCCGGCCTTGGCGCCTATCGTCTCGCCCATGGTGGCGGCGGCCCGGGTGGTGCGGCAAGCGTGCGGTCCGGATACGGCCATGGTGTTCATCGGCCCCTGCATCGCCAAGAAGGGCGAGGCCGTGGCCAAGGAAGTGGCGGGCGAGGTGGACGCCGTGCTGACTTTTCAGGAATTGCGGCAGATGATAGCCGCGCGGGGTTGGGATCCCGCCCGCATACAGCCCGCGCCTTTGGACCCGCCGCGCGGCGGCCTGGGCGGGTTGTTTCCGATATCCCGGGGCCTGCTGCAGGCGGCGGGATTGCAGGAGGACCTGCTCAAGGGCGATCTTATCGTGGTGGATGGCCGGGCCAATTTTTGGGCGGCGATACGTCAATTCCGCAAGGATCCCGGGGACGTGCGGCTTTTGGAAGTGCTTTCCTGCCACGGCTGCGTCATGGGGCCGGGGTTCTCGCGCCATGATCCGGCTTTGGAGAAGCGGCATCGGGTGAAGCAGAGCCTAAAGAAGGAATTAGGCAAGATCGATGGGGAGCGCTATAAGCAGGATGTGGAGCGCTACTGCCGATTGCCCTTAGGCCGGGGTTTTTCCTCCTTCGATCAGCGCGTGGATCGGCCCTCGGACGAGGAATTGACCCGCATATTGGCGCGCATGGGCAAGACGGCGGCCGAGGACGAACTCAACTGCGGAGCCTGCGGCTACAATACCTGCCGCCGGCATGCCACGGCCATATACCGCGGCTTGGCCGAGGTCGAGATGTGCTTGCCTTACACCATAGAGCAGCTGCGTACCACGGTACAGGAACTCGAGATGTCGCACCAAGATCTGGTGGAGGTGCGGGAGGCCTTGGGCCAGTCCGAAAAGTTGGCCAGCATGGGCCAGGTGGCGGCCGGCATAGCCCACGAGGTCAATAATCCTTTGGGCGTGGTGCTTATCTACGCCAATCTGCTCTTGGAACGCTGCCAGGACAAGTCCGAGGTCAGGGAGGACATGTCTGTGATCGTGGAGCACGCCGACCGCTGCAAGAAGATCGTGTCCGGCCTGCTCAATTTCGCCCGGCAGAACAAGGTGTTCCGCCAACGTACGGATATTCGGGAGCTTATAGAAGAAGCCGTGCGCTCCGCTCCGCCTCCGGCCGGGGTGCGGCTTAAGGTGGCGGTAGACACCGCTCATGCCATGGCGGAGCTGGATCCGGACCAGATGCACCAGGTATTTACCAATCTGGTCAGCAACGCTTATGCGGCCATGCCAGGTGGCGGGGAGCTTTCCGTCCGGGCCTTCGGCACCAACGGAGAGCTGGTAGTGGAGGTCTCCGATACCGGCACCGGCATATCCAAGAGTAATCTTAAGAAGGTGTTTGAACCGTTCTTCACTACCAAGCAGGTGGGCAAGGGCACGGGCTTGGGACTGGCCGTGGCTCACGGAATAATAAAGATGCACAGCGGCCAGATCCGGGTCGCTTCCAACGCGGATCCCGCGGCGGGTCCGACCGGGACTACTTTCACTATAACGTTGCCTAGGCACGAGGCCTAGGAGGAGTTGGCTATGAAGCAAGCTGCACGCAGGCGCATAATGCTGGTGGACGACGATGCGGATTTTTTGGCGCAACAGAAGCTGCGTTTCGAACGGGCCGGCTACGAGGCCGTGACCGTGGAAGGTCCCGACCAGGCGCGGGCGGCGTTGATGCAGAATCGACCGGATCTGGTGGTGGTGGACCTCATGATGGGGGATATGGACGCAGGCATAGTGCTGGCCCATGAATTCAAACGTGCGCGGCCGGATCTGCCCATCATACTCGTCACCGGGGTGACCCGCGAGACCGGCCTGGTATTCGACGCGGATACGGCTGAAGCGCGGCGCTGGCTCTGGGTGGATAAGGTCATGGCCAAGCCCGTGCGTTTCGCGCAGCTCCAGGCCGAGGTGGAGAGGTTGTTGGCGCGGCCTCCCGCGGCGGGAGGCAAGACATGAACGCGGCCCGCGAGATCCTTAGGGTGTTGGTGGTGGATGACGAGGGCGTGCTCTGCCAAGGCGTACGGAGGATATTGGAGCCGTTCTCTTTCGAGGTCGCAGACGTAGGCGCGGACGCCGCTTTCGAGGTGAAGACCGTGGGCTCCGGGGAAGACTGCCTGCGCGAGCTCGAGGTCCGCACGCCGGATATCCTGTTGTTGGATTATAAGCTGCCGGGCATGACCGGGCTGGAGGTGCTGACCCGGATAGCGCCGCAGGCTAAGGGCATCCTGGTGGTGATGATCACGGCTTACGCCAGCCTGGAGACCGCGGTGCGCGCCACCAAGCTGGGGGCTTATGATTTTTTGGCCAAGCCCTTCAGCCCGGACGAGCTGCGTTATTCCATGCGCAAGGCCGCCACTCACGCCATCTTGAGCCGGCGGGCCAAACAGTTGGAGGCGGAGAAAAAGCAGATACGTTTTGAATTCCTGTCGGTCTTGGCTCACGAACTTAAAGCTCCGCTCAACGCGGTGGAGGGCTATATGGATATCCTGCGGGAGCGCACTGCGGGAGAGGAACTGCACATGGTGGAGCGCTGCGTGGTGCGCATCGGGGGCATGAAGAAGCTGATATTCGACCTGCTCGACTTGACCCGCATCGAGTCCGGGCTTAAGAAGCGGGAACTCAAGGCCACCGACCTGGCGCCTTTGCTGCAGAGCGCCTTGGAGGCGGCCGGTGCGGAGGCCGGACGCCGAGGCATAACTCTGGAAGCCGAGCTTGGTGCGCCGGTGATCCTCCAGGCCGATCCTGGAGAGATGGAGATCATATTCAACAATCTGGTATCCAACGCGGTGAAGTATAATCGCGAAGGCGGCCGGGTCCGGGTGCGGCTGGCCCGGAGCGAGGACGAGGTCGTTCTGGAGGTGGAGGATACGGGCATCGGAATGTCCGAGGAGGAATCCCGCAAGCTGTTCCGGGAGTTCGTCCGCATCCGCAACGAGCGGACGGCCAAGGTCTCGGGCAGCGGCCTGGGGCTTTCTACCGTGAAGAAGTTGGCCAAGATGTACGGCGGAGATGTGAGCGTGCGCAGCCAGCCCGGGATGGGCAGCACCTTCGTGGTGACTCTGCGCGACGCCGCGGCTCCGGAGGCGCAAGATCCGCAGAAGACAGGAGGCGCATATGCCACGAATACTGGTCGTTGACGACGATGAGGACATCGCACAGACTACCGCCATGATGCTCCAGGCCGGCGGCCATGAGGTGGAGACCGAACTCTCCGAGAAGAAGGCCATGGCTAAGATCGCGGCGTTCAAGCCGGATCTGATCGTGCTAGACGTCATGTTCCCGGACAATTCCACGGCCGGCTTCGAGTTGGCGCGTGAGATCCGCGCCCGGCACAAAGAACTGCCCGTGATCATGGTGACTTCGGTAAACGAGCACGGCACGCCCAAGTTCGGCAATAAGGACCGCGACCCAGATTGGCTGCCGATCAGCGAGTTCGTGGAAAAGCCGGTCAAGAAGGACAAGCTGTTGGGCCTGGTGCGCGGATTGCTGGCTAAAAAGGCCTGAGCGTATCGGGATGGCGGAGATGGGAGGTGATGGTATGGAAGCGGCACCCAAGGGCGTTCGTCTGCAAGTGGGCATATTCGGCCGCGCCAATACCGGCAAGTCCAGCCTGTTGAATTATGCGGCAGGCCAGGACGTGGCCATCACCTCCCCGGTAGCCGGGACCACCACCGACGTGGTGGAAAAAGCCATGGAACTGCTGCCCCTGGGGCCGGTGCTGTTCCTGGATACGGCCGGCTTAGACGACGCTTCCGTGTTGGGCAGCCGCCGGCGGCAGCGCACCCTGGCCGCGTTCCGGCGCTGCGACGTGGTCCTGTTGGTCCTGGAGGCCGGGGTCTGGACTCAGTATGAAGAAGAGGTGGCGGCGCGCTGCCGTCAAGACGGCGTGCCCTTGGTCATGGTGGTCAATAAGACCGATGCGGCTTGGCCCAGTGCGGGCTATATGCGCGAGCTGCAAGAACGCAGTCGGTGGGTGCTGAGTGGGTCTTGCCGCCGGCCCGGGGAGAGGGAAGCCTTCATGGCCGCGTTCAAGGCCGCTCTGCTCCAGGCCGCGCCGGAACATGTTCTGAAGATTCCGCCCTTGGTCTCGGACCTGCTTCCGGCCGGGGGCCTGGCCTTGTTCGTGGTGCCTATAGACATGGAAGCGCCCAAGGGCCGGATCATACTGCCTCAGGTCCAAGCCATACGCGACGCCTTGGACGCGGATGCGGGGGTGCTGGTGGTCAAGGAGAACGGCCTGGTCCGGGCTTGGGGGGACCTGCGTCGGGCGCCGGACTTGGTGGTGTGCGATTCGCAGGCCGTGGGGCAGGTGGCCGCGGAGGTCCCGGCCGGCGTGCCTTGCACCACTTTCTCCATATTGTTCGCCCGAGCCAAGGGCGACCTGGTGGAGGCGGCGCGGGCCGCGGCGCGCATATCCGGACTGCGCGCGGGCGACCGGGTCTTGGTGGCCGAGGCCTGCAGCCATCATGCCTTGGCCGACGATATCGGCCGGGTGAAGATACCGCGTTGGCTTAAGCAGGCGACGGGAGTGGAATTGTGCATGACGACTTGCAGCGGGCGGGATTTTCCTCAAGATCTTGCGGAATATAAGCTGGTGATCCATTGCGGGGCATGCACCTTGAACCGCCGCGAGATGCTCAGCCGTCTGCGCCAGGCGCGGCTCGCCGGGGTGCCGGTGACTAATTATGGGGTAGCCATAGCCGCCATGCAGGGCGTGGCTGCGCGGGTATTGGAACCTTTCCCCGCGGCTAGGGCGGCGTTCCTGCAGGCCCAGGAGTCCGGGCTGGTAGGGAGGTGCGGGTCATGAACGTGATAGAGCAGGCGCATATAGAATCGGAACTGGCCGCCGCGCCCCAGTCGGGGCCGGCGCGGATACGCGAAGTCCTGGCCCGGGCCCGGGAGCTTAAGGGCTTGAGCATGCCGGACGTGGTGGCGCTGATGGGCGTACAAGACCCGATCCTGCTGCAGGAATGTTTTGCTACCGCGCGGTGGATCAAGGGCGAGATATACGGCAACCGCATCGTGTATTTCGCGCCGCTCTACGTCTCCAATCTGTGCTGCAATGATTGCGCGTATTGCGCTTTCCGCACCTCCAATCTCGAGGTGCGGCGCAAGGCCTTGAATCAAGATGAGGTCCGAGCCGAGGCCGAGGCTTTGATCCGGCAAGGGCATAAACGCATCCTCTTGGTCTCGGGAGAGGCTTACCCTAAAGACGGCCTTAAATATATATTTGATTGCATCCGTACGGTTTATTCAGTGCATCTGCCCCAGGGCAACATCCGGCGGGTCAACGTCAACATAGCGCCGCTGAGCGTGGAGGAGTTCCGCGAGCTGGAGGCCGAGGGCATCGGCACCTATCAGGAGTTTCAAGAGACTTTCCATGCGCCGACCTACCGCAGTCTGCACCGGCGCGGGCCCAAGTCGGATTACGATTATCGCTTGGGCGCCATGGCCCGGGCCCTGACCGCGGGCATAAAGGATGTGGGCGTGGGCGTGCTCTTCGGGTTGTATGATTGGCGTTATGAGGTGTTGGCTTTGCTGGCGCACATCCGCGGCTTAGAGGCGGAGTTCGGCATCGGGCCGCACACCATATCCGTGCCCCGTATCGAGCCGGCCCTCGGCGCGCCCTTGAGCAGCCAGCCTCCTTACGCCGTATCCGACCGCGACTTCATGAAGATCATCGCCATACTGCGCATGGCCGTGCCTTATACCGGCATGATCCTGAGCACGCGCGAAGGCGTGGCCATGAGACGCGCGGCCTTGGAGTTGGGGATATCCCAGATATCCGCGGGTTCGCGCACCGATCCTGGCGGCTACAGCGAGCACGAGTCCGGATCCGCGGCCCAGTTCTCCCTAGGCGATACCCGGCCCCTGGACCAAGTGGTGGCGGACGTGCTGGAGATGGGACATATCCCTTCTTTTTGCACGGGCTGCTATCGTTTGGGCCGGACCGGCAAGGACTTTATGGATCTGGCCAAGCCCGGGCTCATCAAACAGCATTGTCTGCCCAACGCCTTGTTGACCTTCGCCGAATACCTGTGCGATTTCGCGGGCCCCGAGTTTTCCCGCAAGGGATTCGCGGTCATAGACCGCATGCTGGCCGAGGACGTGCCCGGCGAGGGCCTGCGGCTGCGCGTGCGCGGGCTGTTGGACCGGGTGCGGCAGGGCGAGAGGGATCTTTATCTATGATGGACGTGCGCGAGATCGAAGGCTGGCTGCTCGAATCCGCCCCGGAATGCTTGGCCGCGCTTTGGGCCCAGGCGGACGCCGTGCGCCGGCGCTGGGTGGGCGACGAGGTGCATCTGCGGGGGCTGGTGGAGATATCCAATCGCTGCGTGCGGGCTTGCGCCTATTGCGGGCTGCGCGCCCAGAACCAGGGCCTGATCCGCTACACCATGAGCGCGGGCGAGATCCTGGATTGCGCGGTCCGAGCCGCGGAACTGGGTTATGGCACGGTGGTGCTGCAAGCCGGCGAGGACCCGGCTTTGCGCGCGGATCGGGTGGCGCGCATAGTGCGGCGCATCAAATCCCATACGCCGCTGGCCGTGACTTTGTCCTTGGGCGAGCGGTCCGATGCGGAACTGCGTTTATGGCGGGATGCGGGCGCGGACCGTTATCTGCTGCGGTTCGAGACTTCGGACCAGGAATTGTATCGGAAAATCCATCCGGACTTGCCCGGACGGGCGTCCGACCGCATGCGCATGTTGCGGTACCTGCGGGACTTGGGGTATGAAGTAGGCAGCGGAGTCATGATCGGCATACCCGGCCAGGACTACGGTAGCTTGGCCCGGGACATAGCGGCTTTCCAGGCTATGGACCTGGACATGATCGGAGTCGGACCGTATCTGCCGCATCCGGGCACGCCCTTGGGCACGGGCTGGCTGCCGCGGCGGCTGCCCGAGTCCCGGCAGGTTCCGGCCACGGTGGAGATGGCCTGCAAGGTAGTGGCTTTGGCGCGCATCGTGCGGCCGGACGCCAATATCCCCAGCACTACGGCTTTGGCCACGCTCGACCCGGAGCAGGGACGGGAGCTGGGATTGCGGCGCGGGGCCAACGTTTTCATGCCCAATATGACGCCTCAGCCCTATCGCGGCGCATACGAGATATATCCGAATAAAGCCTGCATATATGAAGAAGCTCGGGCTTGCCGTCCCTGCCTGGAGAAACGCATACTGGGTCTAGGGCGCACCCTGGGCCGCGGCCCGGGCGGCCGGACGCGTGTAGAGGAGATCTCCAAATGAGTAATTTCATCGTTCTGGTAAAACAAGTCCCGGATGTGAGCCGGATCACGGATAACGTGTTCCATCCCGAGACCGGCACGCTCATGCGCAATAAGCTGCCCAGCGTCATAAACGAACTAGACGCCCAGGCTTTCGCGTTCGCTCTGCGCATGCGCGAGGCCAGCGGCTCCGGCCGCGTGGTCTGCCTGACCATGGGCCCCCCCAATGCCGATGAGGTGCTGCGTTATGGCCTGGCCCGCGGCGCGGACGCCGGGGTCCTGCTTACGGACCGGCTTTTGGGCGGGGCCGATACGTGGGCCACGGCTAATCCTTTGGCATTCGCCATACGGAAGATCGTCCAGGATCATTTCCAGGGGCTAGGGGATTATTACGTGGTGGCGGGCATGCAATCCGTAGACGGCGACACGGCCCAAGTCCCGGCCCAGGTGGCGGAGGAATTGGGCTTGCCTTGCGTAGCTTATGCTACGGCTGTGGAATACCTGTCGGGGCGTTTCCGATTCACGCGCATCATAAGCGGCGGCAGCCAAGTGGTCTCGCCCCGGCGCCTGCCCTGTGTGGTCACGGTGGCTAAATATGAGCATACGCGGCATGCGGGATTTACGGCTGCCCGGCGCGCCCGGCGCGCGGGCCTGACTATTTGGGGAGCGGCCGACATAAAGCCCACGGGCTGCGGAGCGGCTGGATCCAAGACCCGGGTGGTCAAGGTCTTTCCTCCGGGCAAGACCAGCCGCAAGTGTCTGCATCTGGCGGATATCGCCTCTTTCGTGCGGGCCCTATCCGAAAGCATGAAGGCGGCGGTTCCGGGGGCGGCGCAGGCCGCGGCGCAGCAACGCTACGTGCTGCCGGCCCATCGGCCTACGCTTTGGGAGCGGCCTTTCGAGGTCACGGAAAAGGAAGCCGGCGAGTGGCAGGCTTTGAACGCCAAGATCGCTGAATTGGGACTGCCCGGACCCGAGGACTGCGCGGAGACGGAGCGCGCGCGCTTGGCGGAGGCGCTCAAGGGACGTTTCGATCGCCGGGGCGTGGACGCCATGACTGGTGCGGCGGCCCAGCCGGCCCCTTTTTATCGCGGCGACGTCTGGGTGGTGGCGGAGCATGCCCAGGGCGAGCCCATCGCGG
>JBAZVY010000090.1:0-9410 GCA_041660645.1 Elusimicrobiota bacterium
CCCGCGACGCCATGCCCAAGGGCGGCCAGCTTACCATAGCCACCAAGAATCTGAGCGTGGGGCCGGATAGCCGGCCGGACCCGGCGGTCGAGTTGCCTCCCGGCAGGTATGTGTGCTTGGAAGTGCGCGATACCGGAGTGGGCATGGAGGGAGAGGTGCTCGCCAAGATATTCGAGCCTTTTTATACCACCAAACAGCTGGGGCAGGGTTCCGGGCTGGGCCTAGCCGTGGTCTTGGGCATAGTCAAGCAGTATAAGGGGTTCATATCCGTGGAGAGCCGGCCCGGCAAGGGGGCGGCGTTCCGGGTCTATCTGCCGTGCGTGGAGGGGGGCATGGACGCGCTGCTTCCGGGCGAGGCGCCTAAGAGCATGCGCGGCGGGCATGAGACTATCATGGTGGTGGAGGACAACCATGCCTTGCGCAACATGATAAAAAGGACGCTGCGTCTGAAGGGGTATAGCGTATACGCCCAGGCCGGCGGCGAGGAGGCGCTCGCATTCCTGCGCGCGCATAAGGATGAGGTGCATATCCTGCTGGCCGACCTGGTGCTGCCGGATATGGACGGAGTGGAATTGGCCGGGCGCGCGAAGTCCTTGCGGCCGGGGCTCAAGGTGGCGTATATGTCCGGTTATGTCGGCAGCCTCATGACCATGGCCGGAGTGCTGCGCGACAGCGTGCTGATCGAGAAGCCTTTTACGCCCGAGCGCCTGTTGGGCAACATCCGCAAGCTGTTGGATTGCGGCCGAGCCGTCAAACACGGTTCCTGACTCCGGGCCCGCTCAGCGGTCGAGTTTTCGGGCTATCCCAGCCGCGACCTTGGCGGCGGCCGCGTTGCTGGGCAAGACCATGGCTCCGGCTTCCTTAAGGCGTTTTTCCACGGCGCTGCGGATCTGGGGGTCTTTCTCCGTGCCCGTGACCGAACACAGGAATATGATCCGGCGGCCTTCTTTTTCCGCTCCGGCTTTAGCCGCGGCTATCGTCGGCGCCAATTCCCCGGCTGGATCCGGATGGGAGCCGTAGCCCAATACCACGTCCAGCAGGATGGCCGCGACTTCCGGGTCATTGGCCTCTTCCTGGATGCGGCGGTTGCGCAAGGAGAAATCTATCATGGGATGGGGCCGGCCCACGGTGAATGCGTCCTCGCCAAGGTCCACGAAGCAATGGGCTTGGCTCCGGCATGCGTCCGGCAGCGGCTGGGCCGGGGGCAGGGGGGCGTTGGAGTAGACCCCGCCGGGCAGATCCCCCGATATGAGTTGGGCTTCGCTGCAGAAAGTGCCGCCGCTGAACAGGCCGCGGATATATTTTTGTCCGGCTTTAACCTTGACCGCGGCCTCGGCCGCGATGCCGGCCAGTTCTTGGTCCCGGCGCCGGAGATCGTCTTGGGAATCATCCGCGGACTTGCCTCCGGCCAGGGCTGCGGCCAATAGCGCGGCCTCTTCCAGCGTTGCGGCCGCATGCAGGTCGTGCCCGGCCAGGGAGCGGGGGTCCGCGCCCAGGAACACGGCTACCACCGGTTTGCCCAGGCCTTTCACCGCGGCTCCGATCTTTTCCAGGACTTGGGCATGCGGGGGTTTGGATACGAGCAGTATGACCTTGGTGGCTTCGTCCTCGGCCAGGGCCCGGATCCCTTCCAGGAACATGCTGCCTCCGACCGCTTCCTTGACGTCCCGCCCGCCCGTGCCTATGGCTTGGGATATGCCCGAACCGGAGTTGGAGATCAGGCAGGACACCTCTTGCAGTCCGGTCCCGGCCGCGGCTACGATGCCTATGGGTCCGCGGTCTACCGCGTTGGCGAAAGCCAGGGGCACGCCGTTTATGATGGCGGTGCCGCAATCCGGACCCATGACCAGCAGGCCGCGCTCCCGGGCGAAGGTCTTGAGCTGGATCTCGGTCTCCAGCGGCACGTTGTCCGAGAAAAGCATAACGTGCAGCCCGGCGCGTAAAGCGGACATGGCGGCATCTCCGGCGTACTTGCCGGCGATGGAGATCAGGGCCAGATTGGCGTCGGGCAGGACTTGCAAGGCGTTCTCCAGGCTTTTGGGGTCATAGCGTCCATGGCTGCGGCCCTTCTGGCGTACGTCCTTGAGCAGGCCTTCGGCCGCGGCCAGGGCGGCGCGCGCGGCCTGCTCTTGGTCGGTCTTGACGCATATCACCAGGTCCGCGTCTCCGGCGGAAGCGATCTCGGGGCAGAGCAATCCGGAGGCGGAGAGTATGGATTTGTTCTCGGAGGTGCCCATGACCACGGCGGCATCGCTGACTCCGGGGCGGGCGGAGAGCTCCCGGCCCGCGATCATGAGCGTGACGGAATCGAAGTATTCGCCGGTCTTTATCAGGCCTTTCACGAACATGGTACAGCCTCCTTTTGCAGACTGATCAAAAATCCTACGGCTACGTCCGCGCCCGAGGTTTCGCCGCTGTCCAGCAGGTCGCGGGCGCGCCCGGCGGCCTGGGCCGGAGTCCCGTCCAGCATCGCCTCGATCAGGGCTTTCAAGCGACTGAAGAAGCGGCCTTCCTGGGCGCAGCGCAAAAAAGCCCGGGCCAGCGGGTTGGCTCCCGGGCCCGGCGCGCACAGGCGTGCGATAGCCGCGCTCGGGTCTTCATCTCCTAAGGCCCGGCGCGCGTGCAGCCCCCACATGTAGCCGGCCAGAAAATCGTCTCCGCTGGGCGTGAGCCCGAAGCCGGTGCCGCGCAGGGTGCGGGCGCCTGACTCCAGGTCGCCGCGCATCACGGCCTGGGCCCCGGTATGCAGGCGTTCGGCCATGGAGCGTTCGAAACCGCAGCGGAATAGGCTGCGGCGCCGGGGCGCGATGAGGAAAGCCAGGCTTTTGGGATGCGCGGATCCCGCGACCAAGGCCTGCAGATCGGCGATGCCGCGTTGCCAATGCGCTCGATCCGGCCCGAGCCTGCGGGGCAGGCCGGAATCGTAGACCGGCTCCCCGCATAGGGCGCGTCCGTCCAGCTTGAGGCCTTCCGGGCGGGCGCTGAGCGCAGCGGCTCCGGCGAGTTCACTGCCCGGGAGCACGATATTGATGGGGCCGGCGCCCACGCGTTCGGTGACTAGGGATATCAGATCATCCCCGGATAGGAGGTTTATGACCGCGGGGAATCGGGAGTGGATCCGGTATTCTCCGGGCCGGATGCGGTCTCCGACGCTGAAGGGGCGGATCACTTGGCGCGGAATACGAATCCGTGGTATTTGTTGTATTCGTCCTTGCGCACGACTTGGACCTCTCCGTCCACCGCCATGCCGAGCTTGGGCCGGGGGATATCCAACTGCGCGGTCACGCGCACGCCGTTGGCGAGTTGGACTATGCCTAGGGTCAGTTCCGGCACGTCGAAGTCTCCGGGCAGGGTGGAGAGATGGGTGAAGGTCAGCAGTCTCCCGCTTTTGGGCAGGGCCACGGGCCGGAACTCGCTGTGCCGGCATTTGCGGCAGAGCGTGCGGTTGGGATAGTTGATATGTCCGCACTTTGCGCACTGGTAGCGATTTCCTTTTGCATGGCTCACTCCTTGGCGAAGACGAGGCAGACGACGTTGTTGCCGAAGCCGCCGAAGTTGAGGGTGAGGCCCACCTTGGCGTTCTTCACCTGCCGCTTGTGGGCGGCGCCACGGAGCTGCGTCACGATCTCGTGCGCCTGGCCGACGCCGGTGGCGCCGACCGGGTGCCCCTTGGCCTTGAGGCCGCCCGAGGGGTTGATCGGGATCTTGCCGCCGATCTTCGTCTCGCCCTTCTCGAGGGCGAGGTGCCCCTCGCCCTTCTTGAAGAAGCCGACCTCCTCGCTCTCCGCGATCTCGAGGATGGTGAAGGCGTCATGGAGTTCGGCTACGTGCACGTCGCCGGGCTTGATCCCGGCCATGCGCATGGCTTGCCCGGCGGCCCCGCGCACCGCCAGGAGCTGCGTGGGGTCTTCGCGCTCGTGCACGGCGTGGGTGTCCGTGGCTTGGCCGACTCCGGCCAGGCGGATCATGGGCTTGCCGCTCTTCTTGGCTGCGTCTCCGGAGGCCAGGATGAGGCAGGCGCCTCCGTCGGAGACCGGACAGCAGTCATAGAAGCGCAGGGGATCTGCCACCATGGGATTGTTGGTCAGGGCTTCCGGACAGTCGAGGATGCCGTCTAGGGTGATGCGCTCGTGCAGATGCGCGAAGGGATTCAGCATGGCGTTGTCATGGGCTTTGACCGCGACCATGCCCAGGTGCCGGGGCGTCACTCCGTATTTGTCCATATACAAGCGCGTAAACATGCCGGCCAACGCGGGCAGGGTCACGCCGTATATGTATTCGGCCAGGGGATGGGTCAGGGTGGCCACGAAGTCGGTGGTTTCCAGGTTGTTGGCCGCGCGCATGCGTTCCGCGCCCGTGACCAGGACCGTATCGTGCAGTCCGGAGGCTATGGCCATATAGGCTTGCTTGATGGCCGAGGCGCCGGAGGCCGGGCCGTTCTCTATGGTCTCGGCGCCCGCCGGGGTCAGGCTTAGGTGGTCGACCACGGCGCTGGCCAGGCCGGTCTGTTTGTTCAGGCGAGCCGCTCCCATGTTGGCCACGTAAACATGGTCTACGGAGGAGAGCCCGGCGTCTTTGAGCGCCAGCATGGCCGGATAACCTGCGATCTCGACCAAGGGGTATTCCAGACGGCTGAATGTGGTTATGCCTATGCCTACGACGTATACCTCGCGCATGGCTTATCTCCTGGCCTTGGCCGAGCGTCCCGATTTCTTGGCTGGAGCCGCGATCTGGCCGTGCGTCCCGCAAGCGCAGCTTCCGCTGGCGCAGGGTCCGCTTCCGGCTATATCGTCCAAGCGGCGCCGCTGCAAAAGGAGCGCGGTGCCGGTGGGATCGGATTGGGACCGGGTCGCGGCCATCAGATCCAGGGGCGGTTTGGGCGGATCCGAGGGCGGCAGTATCTTGGCTTGGGCCTTGGCCAGCAAGGCTGCGGGTACGGGCCGGCGGCCCACGACCAGAGTCTTCCGGGCTTTCTCGAATATGGCCTGGGTCAGGGACCAGGAGGGCACTCCGCCCAATTCGTGGGGGACCTCGAAGCGCTTCTCCAGCTTGTATTCGATCATCCAGCGGCGGAATCCGATAGGGGATTCCGCCACGATCAGGACCTCTTTTTGGCGGAGATGGTCGAAGTGGTATTCCATCTTGGCCGCGAAGGCGTGCGCGCCTACGCGCAGGCCCCGGCGCAGGGACAGGGTGTGCAGAGACATTCCGACCTCCGGGTTGAGGCGCCGGCCGTTGACCACGGCCGCAAGCTCGCCGTCGATCTGCGCGATCAGGACGTATTCGTCCTGCATGCGATAGCGGTAGTAGCCCAGGAGTTCGGAGTATACGCGCGCGGCTACGATATCGTAAAAGTCTCGCTCCACATGGATCAGGGGCTCCACGAAGGATAGGATGTCCGGGATCTCCTCGCGGTCCGCTTGCCGGATGACCATGCTCTCGCCGCCGGACAGGGTCATGTGCTTGGGGGGGAATTGCGGCGCGGGATTATCCACGGGACGGAGTATCTTTTCTATATCGCTGCTCATGGCGTCCTCCTAAGGTGAGGCTTTCCCGTATTCTACGTATTTTTGAATCCCTATACCCGTCTCTAGGGAGCGGCCCCGGGCCGGCTTTTGCAGCGCAGCCTGAATTGGTATCATACCCGCATCATGGCTAAAGACAAGGTCGTCGTGGGCATAGATCTGGGCGCCACCAAGATGCTGGTGGGAGCCATGCGCGGCGGCCGGGTGCTGGCTACGGTCAAAGCCAAGACCGATCCGGCCGGCGGCGAGAAACTGTTCTTGTCCACCATCGCGAGCGCGGTCAAACAGGCGCTGGGCGAGGCCGGGATAAGCCTCAAGCAACTCGCGGCCGTGGGCGCGGGCTGCCCCGGGGTGATCGACTACCGCAAGGATCGCGTGATCTGCTCCGCCAACATCCCTTTTATCCGGGACTATCCTTTGGCCCGCAAGCTCAGCCGGCTGTTCCGGGTGCCGGCCGCGGTCGAGAACGACGCCAATATGGGCCTGTATGGGGAACAGCAATTCGGGGCCGCGGCGGGATTGCGGCATGTGGCCGGCTTTTTCTTGGGCACGGGCATCGGCGGCGCCTTGATCCTGGATGGACGGCTCTATCGCGGCTCCTCTGGCGCGGCCGGGGAGCTCGGACATATATTCCTGGATCCTTTGGGCCCGATCTGCGGCTGCGGCAATCGCGGCTGCCTGGAGGCCTTGGCCGGCCGTTTGGCCCTGGCCGGAGAGGCCGCGGTCTTGGCCGCGCGCGGCGGCGCGCCCAAGCTGATGGCCGATGTCGGCGCCGATCTTAAGCGCATTAAGAGCGGGGCCCTGGCTCGGGCGGTCCGTTCGGACCATGAGCTGCGCGATCTGGTCCGGCGCAAGGCCGCGCTCGTGGGCATAGCTATGGCCAACATCACCAATACCTTGGATCCGGAGCTCATCGTGCTGGGGGGCGGGTTGGTCGAGGCCATGCCCGGGCTCATCGTGCCCGCGGCCGAGCAGTCCATGCGCCGGCATGCCATGCCCGACATCGCCCGGCACGTCAAGGTCGTGGCCGCGGAATTAGGCGACCTGGCCATACTCATGGGCGCGGCTAAGTGGGCGCTGGACCAGAAATATGCCTGAGACCGCGATAGTTAAAGAAGTCGCCGCGGTCATAGACATAGGCTCGGGCGCGGTGCGCATGGCCGTGGCCGAGTTCGGCCCCCAGGCCGCGGTCCGGCCATTGGAGAACCTTTCCCAGCCCGTGCGTCTGGGACGCGACGTGTTCACCACCGGCCGCATATCCGCTCCGGTCATGCGCGAGACCATGGATATCCTGCGCAATTTCAAGACCGTGGCCGATACCTACGGGGTCAAACGCCTGCATGCTATCGCCACCTCGGCCGTGCGCGAGGCCGGCAATCGCGATAATTTCGTGGACAAGATATTCCTGTCCACGGGCATAGACGTGGAGGTCATCGAGGGCACGGAAGAGAACCGCTTGGATCTGTTGGCCGTGGAGCACTCCTTAGAGGGCAGCCTGCAGATCCAGAAGAAGAACTGCCTCATCATGGAGGTGGGCTGCGGGGCCACCGAGATCATCGTGCTGAGCAAGGGCAAGGTGGACCTGACCCGCACCCAGCTCATCGGTTCCATCCGCCTGCCCGAGAAGCTGGCGCCGGGCAAGAGCGATACCGCGGTCATGCAGCGCGTGGTCCGGCGCGCGGTGCATACCATGGCCGAGGACGCCCGGCGCGAATACGATCTCAACGAGGTCGACACCTTCATCGCCATGGGATCGGATATGCGCCTGGCCGCGCGCCAGATCTCCGGAGCCACGGATAAGAACCATCATGTGATAGCGGTCAAGGATTTCCTGGATTTCGCCAAAGCCGCGGCCAAGAGCCCGCCCGAGGAACTGGCGGCTAAATATTCCATCCCGTTTTCGGACGCGGAGACCCTTTATCCCTCCATGCTCATATATTCCTGTTTCTTGTCCGAGACCAAGGTGGAGAGTCTGATCGTGCCCATGGTGAGCATCCGCGACGGCCTGCTTTTGGAGATGTCCCAACTGGTCTCGGGGTCCAAGCGCACGGACGTGTCCCGCCAAGTCACGAGCTCGGCGCGCAGCCTGGGACGCAAATATAAGTACGATGAGCCCCACGCCCTGGCCGTGGCCGCGCTCGCGCTCAAGCTTTTCGATCTATTGGGGCCCGAACACGGCTTGGGCACGCGCGAGCGCATGCTGGCCGAGGCCTCGGCCATACTCCACGACATCGGCATCTATATCTCGCCCACCAGCCATCATAAGCATGCCGCGTATCTGGTCAACGCCTCCGAGATATTCGGCTTGCGCAAGTCCGATAAGGATGTGGTGTCCAACGTGGTGCGCTATCATCGCCGCTCCCTGCCCAAGCCCACGCATACCGCGTATATGTCCTTGCCCCGGCAGGACCGCACCGTGGTCTCCAAGCTCGCGGCCATCCTGCGCGTGGCCGATGCCCTGGATAATCCGCATCAACAGAAGATCCGCGATTTCAACCTGGATAAGCAGGGGGATAATTACACCATCTGGGTCGGGCCGGAAGCCGGGGATGTCTCCTTGGAACGCCAGGCCGTGCAGGGCAAGGGCGATATGTTCGTGGAGATATTCGGCGCCAATATCGCGCTCAAGCAGAGGTCGGCATGAGCCCTTCTCCGGACACTTTCATCGAGCGCGAGCTCTCGCTCTTGGAGTTCCAAGCTCGGGTCCTGGCTGAGGGCATGGACCCGTCCAATCCCCTGCTGGAGCGCCTTAAGTTCATAGGCATCGTAAGCTCCAATATGGACGAATTCTTCATGAACCGGGTGCCGCGCATAGACCGGGACGATCCGGTCTTGGCTGCGGTGCGCCAGAAATCCCGGGGGCTTATGGAGACCCAGTGGGGCTATTTCAACGCGGTGTTGGCTCCGGAACTAGAGGCGGCGGGGGTGTGCCGGGTCCACCCCGGCATGCTGGACGAGCGGCAAGCCGCCTACGTGGGGCGTTTCTTCGAGAAAGAACTCTTCCCGGTGCTTACGCCCATAGCCTTGGCCCCGGACCGCGAGGTCCCGGTGCTCACGAATCTCGGCCTATATCTCGTGGCCGAATTGAGCGCGCCGGGCGGCCAAGGTCCGACGCGTTACGCTTTGGTGGAACTGCCCCAGAACCTGCCCCGCATGCTGGCCTTGCCCGCGGAAAAGGGCTATCGTTTCATGCTCATCGAGGATGTGCTGCGCATGCACGCGGGCGAGTTGTTCACCGGCTATGATTTAGCGGCCGCGGGATTGGTGCGGACCACGCGGGCCGCGGTCATGCCCATAGACGAGGAGCGCGACGAGGATTTCCTGAAGATAATGTCCGAGGCGGTCAAGGCCCGGCGCCAGAACCCCATCGTGCGCCTGGAAGCGGCCGCTCCGCCCGGGATGACGGCTTTTATCCGCGATCTCTTGGAGCTGGACGCGGCCGAGGTGTTCGAGTTCTCGGATTGGCTGGACCTTAAGGGCATATCCCAGCTTGCCTTCCAGGCCGGGTTCGAGGAGCTCAAGCGTCCGGCTTGGGAGCCCCAGCCGGCGGCGGAATTCGAGTCCAGCGACGATATCTGGAAGACCCTGCGCGAGCGCGACGTGCTGGTCCACCATCCCTATGACAGTTTCGAGGCGGTGGCCCGCTTCCTGCGCGAAGCCGCGGCGGATCCGGACGTGCTGGCCATCAAGCAGACCCTTTACCGCGCGGGCCGCAAATCCTCCATCATCAGTTCTTTGGAGAAGGCCGCGGAATCGGGCAAGCGCGTGACCGTGCTGGTGGAACTCAAGGCCAGATTCGACGAGGAGAACAACATCGAGTGGGCCAAGCGGCTGGAAGCGGCCGGGGCCAGCGTGATCTACGGCGTGGCCGGACTCAAGACCCAT
>JBAZVY010000091.1:0-9281 GCA_041660645.1 Elusimicrobiota bacterium
GAACAACTCCGCTTCCGGCCGGCGGCGAGACGCCGCCGCGGCCAGCCGCGGATCCGCATATACCGTGACTCCCGGGCAGCCTCCGGCCAGCAGAGCGCACAAAGTAGTGGAGCAGCGCAGCACGTCCACGACCGCGGCCGCGTGCCGCCAGCCCGAGGCTTCGCGCGCTGACGTCGCGATGCGCGCAGCCTCCATCAGGCCTGCAGGGCCCGGAATATATCCCGGGCGAAATCCGACAGGGAGGGATCGCGCGCGCCCATGATCAGGACCATGTCCCCGTCCCGGGCTTGAGCCAGGACCTGCGCTATGATGTCGGCGCGTTCCGGCACATGCTCGGCTTTTATGCCTCGAGCCGACAACGGCTCGGCCACGTCCCGGGAGGATATGTCCTTGCTGGTGGTGCCGCCCACGTAATAGATATCCGGCATCCAAAGCCGGTCTTGCGCACGCAGACCGGAAGCGAAAGCCTCGATCAATTCGTTCTTGAGCAACTTGGTGGGCGCGAATCCATGGGGCTGATATACGGCCAGGACCCGGCCCGCGCGCAGATGCGCAGCGGCCAAAGCCGCCTCGACCTTGGCCGGGTTGTGCGCATAATCATCCACCACGGTCACGCCCCGGGCCTGGCCCAGGACCTGAAACCGGCGCGCCACGCCCTTATATCCGGCCAGGGCCCGGCTGCAATCCGCCAAAGACACGCCTTCGCCGGTACAAACCGCGACCGCGGCCGCGGCATTGGACACATTATGACGCCCGGATATGGGCAAGATGAAATCCTGTCCCCGGATGCTGAAACGTGATCCCAGCGCGGAGAGCTCCACCGCGCGAGCCCGGACCTCCCCGGCCTCCAAGCCGAAAGTGCGGTCCGCAGGCAGGTCCGCCAAGTTCGGATCATCCGCGTTAAGCACCGCGGACTGCACGTTGCCCCGGAACTTGCGGAAGATCTCCTTCATCACCGGGACTTCCTTATGGTCCTTGGTGAGGTTAAGGAACAAGCCCACGGCCGGATGATAATTGACCAGCGAGCCGTCGCTCTCATCCGCCTCTATGACCAAGAGCCGGGAGGCGCCCCGATAAGCGTTGCCGAACAGGCCCCGTGCTTCCAGTGCGATGAGGCTGCCGCCGGTGATCACCGAAGGCGACCGCCCCGCAGCCTCCAAGATCTCGAACACCATAGCCACCACCGTGGACTTGCCGCTGGTCCCGGTCACGGCGATGGTACGCAGCTCCTGAACATGCCGGGCCAGGAGTTCGGAACGGTGCATGGTGGTCACGCCGCGCGCCTTAGCCGCGGCCACCTCCGGGTTGGAATCCTCTATGGCCGTGGAGAGCACCACCAGTCCGGTCTCCGGCCCCACCCCGCTGCCGTCCTGCGGGAACAGCTTTATGCCCATGGCCAAGAGCTTGGCCTTGAGCCCGGAGTTGCCGCCGCGGTCGAATATGCGGTCCGATCCCGTGGCCCGGCCGCCGGCCATGACCTGGATCTGGGCCAGGGCGCTCATGCCCACCCCGCCGATACCCGCGAAATGTATTTCTTGCTTATCAGACACCACGGGCATTGTAACCCGGCCCGCGCCGACAGTCAATATATTTATATCCCCATCCGCGCCCAAGGTTACAAAACCCTATGCAAAGCAGCCCGGATTCAGGCTATAATAATCCCTAGACGCAGAGTACACGCCGGAAGAGGTTAGCCTGGAAGCAAAGTCGCCGCTGTCGCTCAAACGCATACTGGTGGTGGAAGATCATCCCGGTATGATCAAACTCTACGACAACCTCTTGCGTAGAGTGCATCAAGAGATCCCCCTCCGCCATTTCCTGGCCAAAAGCGCCATAGAAGCCCGGAGCGTGCTGAAACGCGAGCGCGTCGACCTCATCATCCTGGATTGGATGCTGCCCGGAGTCGGCGGGTTGGAATTCATCCAGGAAATCCGCGCCAAGCCGGAGCACAAGGACATCCTTATCATAATGGTCACGGCCAAAGGCAGCGCCCATGACTGCGCCGAGGCGCTAGACGCCGGCGCCGACGATTTCCTCTCCAAACCATTCAACATAGAAGTGCTCCTGGCCCGTCTGCGCAGCCTATCTCGCCGCAAGGAACGGGTCTGGCAGGAAGCCGCGCCCATAGAACACGGCGGGATCCGGCTGGACCCCGCCCAAGGCCTGATCACGGTCTCGGGCAAACCCGTGCACTTGCATCCTAAGGGCATGCTTTTGCTGGAGATATTCCTGCGCCGGCCCGACGTACTGCACACCTCGCGCGAATTATGGGACCACTGCTGGGCCTATGATTCCGACAACTGGGAACATGTGCTGGTCACCACCATCTCCAGCCTCAAGAAACGCCTGGGACCCAAAAAAGGCAGCCGGCTGGAATGCCGCCGGGGATTAGGCTACATATTCCGAAGTTCTTAAAGTCACTTTGACCCAGTTTTGACTTTCAGTCGATAGACTTATCCCTGCCGCATCCTGGCGGCCGAGGTGCCTATGAATACATGCGCAGACGATCTGAAGAGTACGGACGGCGTCGAAACCGGCCGTACGGTCCTGATCCGGATCCAGGACACTTTCGACGTGTTCCTGGCCCAACAGATCGTTAGGACCATAAGCCGCTCCATCGGTCTGCCTCCGGAGAAGACCCTCCTGCAAACGGCCGAGATCGCGGAAAAGGGAGCCGGCTTCACGGGGCCTGACGCCAACAGCGGATTGCTCGTGATCAACGCGCACGGCAGCGGCGCGGAGGCCGGACTAACCATCCGCGCCATGGATGCCGGCTCGGCCGCGGCCCCAGCCGACTATCTGCGGGACCCGGACCGGGGGCTCCGGGATCGGGATGCGTCGTCCCGACGCGCCGTCGGCTGAGGCTTAGGCGCCCAAGCCGAACCCCGAAGACGCTCGAAATAACCCAGGAACGCGGCCACGTCCCGGGAATCGTCCAAGAACACCAGATTCTCGTAATTATTGTCCCGGGCATTGCCGGTCCAATTATAAGAACCCGTCTCCATGAGCCGTCCGTCGAATATGGCGAACTTGCTGTGCAGGGCGCCCTTCTCCCGGTTGCGTCCGGTCAAGACCAAGACATCGAACCCATTCTTGATCAGCGTCCTCATCTCTCGAAATTCTCCGGCGTTGCGCTCGTCGAACACGATGCGGATCCGCACTCCGCGCCGGCGCGCGGCCATCAAGGCCTGCATGATATCCTGCGAGGTCAGGCTAAACATGGCCAGATCTATGGACTCCCGGCTCAGACCGATAGCCTGGAGCAGCCACTCCTCCGTGTCGGGAGAAGGTGAAAAACCATATGCCGGGAAAGCCTGGCCGTAAAAACGCACCGGCAAAAGCGTATCCTGGGCCAAGGGCGGCCGGGGCAGAGCATCATTATCCGGCTCTGTGCGTTTTCGATCATAGGCCCGCGACTGCTCCCGCAGCCAGCGCAGATACCCGGAGAATCCAGTCAAAAAATGCGCGTCATCCCGGAATATCGCATTCTCGAAATGCCAATTATCCGCGGCATGGCTCCAATTGAATGACCCGGTCATGAGCAGCTTGCCGTCGAAAACGCTGATCTTGTTATGCATCATGCCCATGGGCAGCTGCCCGCGCAAAGTGCGCACAGCCACGCCGCCGTCCAAAAGGGCCTGTAATTCGCGCGGCCGGGTCCGCCCGGCATCCGGATATACGCGCCGCTCATCCATCACGATCGACACGCGCACGCCGCGGGCCTGGGCGCGCAGCAGGGCGTCTGAATATTTGCGCAGATTCAATTCCAAGATTGCCAGTTCGATGGATTCCTGAGCCGCGTCCATGACCTTGACCAGAGTGTCTCCGATAGCATCCTGATCCGAAAACATGCGTTTGGGCAAGACCAGACCGTTGAACGCGACCGCGTCCGGAGCCGCGGGTGCCGCCGGGGTCTCCGCGGACTGCTGGCGGCCGGGCCGAGCCTGGGATCCGTCAAAAGCCGTGTTCAGCGCCAGGGCCGCCGTCCGCTCCGATGCGGGTTGCGAGAGCGTACGACCCAACTCCTGCAAGACCGGCGCGGCCGGCTGGGCCGCGGGCTGAGGGGAGACAGCCTTCACCAATATCGGCACGCCCAAGGACGGGACCGCCGGCTGGGACAAGCTCTGCGCCCGGATCGGGCCCAGGCCTTCCAACTTTACCGGCGACAGGGCCCGCGCCGCAGGCGCACCCCGCAACACCGATACCGGCGCGCTATTCCTGACTACAACTGCCCCAGCCGGACCGGGCAGGAGCGCGAGGATCGACGCGGATATGAAGACTATCGCGGAATGCATCCGTTGATATTACAATGGAAAGGTCACGGACATTTAGGTCCATCCGGACCTCATAGGCGCGGCATTCGGCCTACTCCCGGCTGGGTACTTTAGATCAGGTTCAAGAGATCGATCAGAATGAGCTTTTGAAAGAGGTTTGCCCGGATGGCGCTCCCGCCGGGTTGTGCCTGCATGAAAATTTTTTAATTTCCGAGGAGGGTTTTGTCGCATCCGTGGAAGTCCGTCTTTATGCCCCATAATCTGCCGGAATTCAGGACGACAATGTGCCACGATTATTTCATTCCGACTAAGGATGCGACAAAACCCTCCTCGGGATTGGCAAAATCCACAAAGGAATATATGCTTTTGCTAGCATAATTGCGCTTTGTTTAAATCCCGGATCTTACGCCGCATGCTGGCGCTGGCCCTAGTCTCAGCCGGGCTTTGGTCTGGCCTGCATTGGTTCGAAAAGATCAACATATTCAGCCCCTCCCGGGAGTTCTCCATAATACCCGGCACCTTCGGACTCGCGCACGAAGAAGCGGCCCTGACCACGGAAGATGGGGTGCGTCTGCACGGCTGGTTCTTGCCCAGAACTCCAGGCCGCGGACCGCTCGCAGCCCGCGGCCTGGTCCTGCTCCTTTGCCACGGCAATGCCGGCAACATCAGCCACCGCATGCATAAGGCCGCGCTGCTCCACCGCCTAGGCCTGAACATCCTGCTCTTCGATTACCGCGGCTACGGGAAAAGCGCAGGTTCGCCCTCCGAGGCCGGAACCTACAGCGACGCACAAGCCGCCTACCGTTATCTGATCGAGACCAAGGGCTTCCCGCCCGAACGCATCATCATATACGGCGAATCCTTAGGCAATGCCGTAGCCGTAGAAACGGCTCTGCGCCAGCCGCCCCGAGCCCTGATACTGGAGAGCGCGTTCACCTCCATCGCGGATATGGGCCGTGAGATATTCCCCCGCCTGCCCCTGCGCTGGCTGATCCGCACGCGTTACGACAACCTGAGCAAGATCCCGCGCCTGCGCTGTCCGGTCCTGGTCATGCATAGCCGGCAAGACCGCATCGTGCCTTTCCGCATGGGCCAAGCCTTGTTCGCAGCCGCGCCCGGGCCCAAGACTTTCTTCGAGCTGCGCGGCAGCCACGACGAAGCCTATATCGACTCCGGTCCGGCTTACCTCGAAGCCGTGCGAAAGTTCCTGGCGCTCCCTACCCGCTGAACGCTTTTTGCTATCATGCCCGCATGATCGGAAGATTGTTCCATGCCTTGCTCGCATCCAGCGTAGTGGTCGGGACCGCGATCGCGGGCAGCTACGGCGTGACGCATTGGCTGCCGGAAGGCCGGACCCGAGACCTGGCCGAGCGCTGGGTCGCGGCGCCCGGAGAAGCCATATACCAAAGGCTGGAAGAAAATCCCCAGCTGGAAAAGCTCAAGGACGCGGCGGACAAAAAAGTAGAAGCCGGCAAAGAAAAACTGGATCGGTTCAACGACACGCGACTAGGCCGCGAAATGCTCAAGGCCACGGCCTCGACCCGCGGCCGGACCCGGCGGCTCATGCATATCTACAACGTAGGCGCCTGGGCCGGGATCGGCTTTGCCATCTGCTTGATCATGACCCTGATCTTCGGCATCTCCACCATAAAGACCGCCCTGGCCTTGGGCTTCAAGGTCGCCCTGACTCTGATATTCCTGCAAGCCGCGTTGGTGCTGGGCGGCGTCCTCGCCTTCCACAAATTGGCCGGATAACCCGCATTTAGTAGACTACCTTCATGCCAAGCGTACGCATCGCGATCGCAGGCCTAGGCGGGGTCGGAACCGAGACCGTACGTCTGCTCCGCGCCGGCCGGGAAGGATTCCGCCGCCGTCTGGGCGCGGAACTGGAGATCATCGCGGTCTGCGACCGGCACGCGGCGCAAAAGGCGCGCCGCCTCGGCCTGCCGGCCCGCGTGCTCCGCCTCACCGACCCGCGCCGACTGGCCGCATTGCCCGGCATAGACATAGTCGTAGAACTTTTAGGCGGCCTGGACGCGCCCCGGCGCCTGATCCTGACCGCGCTGCGCAGCGGCCGGCACGCGGTAACCGCCAACAAACACCTTATCTCCCATTGCTGGGAGGAACTCCGCACCGCCCAGCGCGCTGGGGATAGCCGCCTGCTTTATGAAGCCAGCGTGGCTGGCGGCATCCCGATAATAAACGCCCTGGAGACCAGCCTGGCCGCAGACCGCATAGAAGCCGTATACGGCATACTCAACGGCACCACCAACTATATCCTATCCCGGATGCGCGAGGGCATGGAGCGGCCGGAAGCCTTGCGCCAAGCCCAAGCCCTAGGCTTGGCGGAGCGCGACCCGGTACGAGACCTTAGCGGCCAAGACACCGCGGACAAGGTATCAGTATTGGCTTCCCTGGTCACCGGCGCCTGGATCCGCCCCTACCTGGTGCGCAGCCGCGGCATCCAGGATATAGAACGCCAGGACGTGGTATTCGCCGAGGAAGTGCTGGGGCGACGCGTGAAACTGCTGGGCGCGGCCCGCCTGAGCGGAAACGATCGCCAGCCGGAGCTAGAGACCTTCGTATCTCCGACCCTGATCCCACTGGACCATCCCCTGGCCTCGGTACAGGACGAATTCAACGCCATAATGGTGCGCGCGGCCGCGGCCGGAGACCTCATGTTCTATGGAAAAGGCGCGGGCCCCGGCCCGGCCGCCAGCGCGGTACTAGGCGACATACTCCGGCTCGGACGCGCTCTCGTGTCCGGAGCCTCGGCCTCACCGCCCCGGCCCGCCGCAGCCGTCCCTCGGCTGGCGGACTCGGACTCGGCTTTCTATCTGCGCCTGGCGGCCCAAGACCGGCCGGGCGTGCTTTGCGCCATCACCAGCGCTTTAGGCCGCCTGGGCATATCCATATCCACCATCCATCAGCCCGCGGGCGACGGCCGCACCGCGCCCGTGATCATAACCACTCATGCCGCCAACCCCGGCACATTCGGCCGGGCGCTGCGCGACATCCTGGCCTTGGGCAGCATATCCCGCCGCCACACCGTGATGCGCCTGCTGTCATGACCGCACTGATCGAACGCTATCGCAAACATCTGCCGGTATCCAGCCGGACCCCGATAGTATCCCTGGGTGAAGGCGGCACGCCGCTGATCCGCGCCGACCGCCTGGCGAAACACGCCGGCCTGCCGCCGGGATCCGTGCATCTGAAATTCGAAGGCACCAACCCCACCGGCTCTTTCAAGGACCGGGGCATGACCCTGGCCATCTCCAAGGCCCTGGAAGAAGGCTGTTCCGGAGTGCTCTGCGCCTCCACCGGCAATACCGCGGCCTCGGCCTCGGCCTATGCGGCCCGAGCCGGACTGAGCTGCACCGTGCTCCTGCCCCGCGGAGCCGTGGCCCAAGGCAAGCTCATGCAAGCCGTGATGCACGGCGCCCGGATCGTGGAAGTGCCGGGGAATTTCGACGCGGCCCTATCCGCGGCCCTGCGCCTGGCCCGGGAGCAGGGCTTCACCGTGGTCAATTCCGCCAATCCCTATCGCATCGAAGGCCAGAAGACCGCGGCATTCGAAGTGGCCGAAGCCTTGGGCCGGGCCCCGGACTACCAATTCATGCCCGTAGGCAATGCCGGCAACATAACCGCTTACTGGAAAGGCTACCAGGAGCTGGGTGGGAACCGGCCGCATATGATGGGTTTCCAAGCCGCGGGCGCCGCGCCCCTGGTGCTGGGCCGGCCGGTAAAAAACCCCCGGACCATAGCCACGGCCATACGCATAGGCGATCCCTACTCCCGCGAGGCCGCCCTGGCCGCGCGCGACGAGTCGAACGGCCGCATCGACAAGGTCACGGACGCGGAGATACTCGCCGCTTATCGGCTGCTGGCCCGGGAAGAAGGCGTTTTTTGCGAGCCGGCCAGCGCCGCGGGAGTGGCCGGGCTGCTCCAAGCCGCGCGCGCCGGCCGCCGGCCGCGCGGCACGGTGGTCTGCGTGCTCACCGGGCATGGACTCAAGGACCCGGAGACCCCAAAACGCTTCCAGCCGCGCCAACGGACCTTGCCCGCTTCCGGGAATTTATCGTTATGAGCCTGCTAGCCAGGGTGCGCGTGCAGGTGCCGGCTTCGACCAGCAACCTAGGCCCGGGGTTCGACTGCCTGGGCATGGCCTTGCGCTGGTACAATGAACTGACGGTCGAGATGCATTCGGAAAAAGGCCCCCCCGAAGTCGAAATCTCGGGAGAAGGCGCGGCCACCCTGCCCCGCGACGCATCCAACCTCATGGTCCGCGCCGCCAACACCGTGATCGCGGGCCGCTTCCAGAATCGCCTGGTATTCAAGGCCCGCAACCGCATCCCCTTGGCCCGCGGCCTGGGGTCCAGTTCCACGGCCATCGTAGCCGGGCTGTTCGCGGCCAACCGCCTGATTCAGCCCGAACCCCTCAACCCGCAGCAGCTCTTCGAGTACGCGGCCGTGATGGAAGGCCATCCGGACAACGTGGCTCCGGCCATATTCGGAGGCGTGACCCTCTCGGTCAAAGAACACAAAGCCTTCCACAACCGCTTTCTGACTCCGCACCGGGACCTCTGCGCCGTGGTCTGCATACCGGATTTCGAACTGGCCACGGCCGCGGCTCGAGCCGTGCTCCCGGATACGGTCTTGCTTGGGGCCGCGGTAGAGAACGTGTCGCGCGCCATGCTCCTGGCCTCAGCCTTGGAAAAAGGCCGCTGGGCCGACCTGGCCCTGGCCATGGGCGACCGTCTGCACCAGCCTTATCGATCTGCCCTCATCCCGGGATTCCAGGACGTGCTTCGGGCCGCGACCGAAGCCGGAGTCTGCGGGGCCGCGCTCTCCGGTTCCGGCTCCACGATCCTGGCCCTATGCCGCAAAGGCCCCCAGGCCGAAGCCATCGGAGCGGCCATGACCTCGGCCTTCCAAAAACACAATATCTCCAGCCGGGCGCTGGTCCTGGCCCTGGACCGCAAAGGAGTCCTTATACGCAAAAAATAA
>JBAZVY010000092.1:0-9131 GCA_041660645.1 Elusimicrobiota bacterium
CTAGGGATAAGAGCAGGGCAAGGGTGGTCATTTTGGTCATGGCATGACTGTATCAATGCCCGGGGTAGGGTGTCAATGCGCCGAGGAAGGATGCTAAGGCTAGCGCCGGGTCCGCGCAAGCCGGAAACCCAGGTCCCAGATGTCGTTACGCGGATACGAATGGTCCCTCTCTGCAATGCACGACGGACTCGGCCTCTGGTCCCTCAAGGATCTGCCCCGGACCACTCGCTGATCTCCGGAGTCCGGGCCTTGGGGATCGACTTGGGATATTTTTGAATCGGGGGCATAGATGTCCTGTACCCATTCCTGGACATTGCCCGGCATGTCGTAAAGGCCCCAAGCATTGGCATGCCCGCTGGCGCCCACGGCGTGAGTGCGCCCGCCGGAATTATCAGCGAACCAGACGTGATCAGTCGGTTCCCCGGTCTCGAGCCAATAAGGGTCCTTGGTACCGGCCCCGGCCCCGTACTCCCACTCCGCCTCGGTCGGCAGCCGGTAAGTGTATTCGGTTTGGCTGGCGTTCAAGCGCGCGATGAATCCCTGCACATCCTCCCAGGAAACCATCTCCACGGGATGGTCGCCATTCATCAATTCTTCATTGACCCGCATATAATCTCCGTCCGAGTGGGCCCGCACCTTAAAGTGGGACGGGTTTTTGTCCATGACCAATTTGTATTGCCGCTGGGTCACGGGCGTGGCTTGCAGCTCATAGCCTTGGGTCAACTTTACGGCATGCTGAATCCCAGTATGCCGTCCCGAGTATGGTCCTTCCGCCGGGGCGCCCATCTCGAACTCGCCTGGGGATATGGCCACGAACCGGCCCGCTATGCCCACCTTGCGCTCGTCCATGGCCTCTGCGGCCGTGCCGTGGAATTCGGGCGGCAGGACCAATTTTGCCTTGCCATCCGGGGTGACCAGAATCTGGCTATCGATCGAGTATTCCGCCTGCATGAGCATATTCTTACGACGCTCGGTCGGGGCCTGCAGATATTCATGCGCGAACATGTCCAGGGCCCGGGCTTCTCCGCGGGCCGAACGCTGGAGCAATAAATCCAGCCGCAAAACCAGGTCCGCGACATTCGCGGCCAATAAGGATATCGGCAGCATATCATCCAGCAGCGACGCGGCGGCCTGGGCCGCGGACAATATGCTGCTGGTCAATCCGGGCAGGGAATGGACCAGACCGGCATAGAGCGGGGCATATGCCTCCAATTCCTGGGCCCGTATCAAGTTGGGAACCGGGGTGGAGTATATCTCGGACAGAAGCAAGCGGACCTCGGGCCGGGATTCTTCTGCCAGGAGCTGGGCGCGGAAATTGGCGATGTTCTTATGGTTCCAAGGCACCGCGGTCATGACGAACGGTCGTCCCAGGATGATCCCAGCGCTCATGGCCCCGTCTCCAGCCACCACTGGCGGCGGGCGGGCATAGGCCATGAGCCCTACGAAGACCGGATGGGGCAGGCCTTCGGTCAGTACGATATATATCTTGCCGGGCTCAGCCTGGGCCAGAGCCGGGACTTGCTTCGCGGCTATGACCTCGATCTGTTGGCGTAGGGCGGCATCAGCGATGATCTCCTTGGAAAATGCCAGGGGGGAGATCAGGGTATAGCTTTTCCCAGAATCCTGCGCCTTGCGCGCCAACCCGATCAAATAGCGCTCGAAATGCTTTTGTTGTAAGAACGCGGAGATCCCGTAGACCAAGCCCGGCTCACTGCTGGCTAGTAGCTGGCCTTCCAGTATCCCCTGGAGCACTTCCCGGTCCCGCTCGTTCTTCACCAGGGGCAAGGAATCCAGCAAGAACTTGCGCACCTTAGCGCGGGGCTGTCCGCGCAGTTTCCAGGCCACTTGATCCGAATAGACCCCGGACTCATACGGGCCCAGACCCGCGGGCAGCGCATTTAACTTGTAGCTCTCCACATACACGCGCGCGAACTTGCTGGCCAAAGGGGAGGCCTCGGTATTGCCCAGCACGGGCTGGACCAGGATCACCGTGTTCTTGGTGATCGGTATACCGTCTTGGGCCAGCTGGCCGGCTTCTCCCGCATACCACAGATCACTGTGCCTGAATGAATCTCCATTAGGCCGGGCTAATGCCAGATAGAGATCCGCGGCTGGGAATGAATCCGGCAATGATTCCAAGTCATGATAGCTCAGCCGGCCCTCGAATTCGGTCTGCCCTGGAGCCACGGCTTGCCCCCGGAGTCCGCCGAGTATCGGCTGGGATTTTTCATCCATTATGAACGTAATATGGAGTCCGACCGCGGAACCATCCCGCGCCCGGTCAGCCCGAGCGAGCATGTCCTTGGCTACCAGGAATCCCGCAGCCACATCTCCCCGGCCTCCTCGGCTGCCCCGCACGTCTATGACGATATTCTTGAAAGGCGGCAAGCCGGCGGACTCGCGCTCTTCCCATAGGGTCAGGAATCTGCGTCCCCAGCTCTGGACTTCCGGCTTGGCTAGTCGGGAATGCCGGCGCGCGAAGCTGTTGGGGGCGACCTCGGCTGCGCGGACCGCAGCTTTAGAAGTCAGCGCTTCCACGGCACTCCGGCTCTCCAAGCCATCAGCGATGCGGCGCAGGAGCGCGTCCACTTTCTTACGCTGCACGGCAGTGAGCTGGGCATGGACTTTTTCCTGAGCTAGGCGCACGGAATTGCGTGTTTCCAGCGGAAGGTAGACTCCTAAAGATCCCTGCAGCATCTCAAGCTTAGCCACGACCGAGGGCAGGTCCTCCTTTCTCGCGTCCATGGAAGCGACTGAGGCGAGCAGTGCTTGGGATTCTCCAGATACCATCACCCTGGCCTGCGCCACGGCAGACGCAAGATCCGCGGCCGACACGGTGGCCGGAGACAAGCCTTGCTCTTCTAGACGCATCACTACCGGAGCCAGGCTGGCGCGTATGACCGGGTTCTTGAGATCGAGGCCCAATGTGGGCAGGGCCCGGACTAATCCTAGGGCCTCCCCAGCCGGCTGGGCTGCAAGCGAACGCAGGGAGTCCGCCCATACGACCGGGACCGAGCCGTACATGCGGGAAACCGGGGCGTTCTTGATCTGGGCAGACAGCAGGGGAGACAGGGATATGGCGAGAGCCGCCAAAGATAAGCATCTTAGCTGATGATATGTTCTTTTCACAACCGCCACTCCAACGGAAAAAAACGCTAGCGTTTTATAGGCGCCGGCGCTCCGCAACGCTCCAGCCAAACCCAGAAATCAGGATTCAACTTATAATAGTCAGGCAGCAAAGCGGGCTCGGCCAAGGACGAGAATCTAGAGCTATAATCCTGAAGCGTCTTGCGGGCCGCATCCGTTATGGCGGCCTGGGCCGCATATAAGACGGCGACTTCTGCGGTCGCGGCATAGAGCCTATCCAGTTCCTGCTGCAGTTCGTCTACATCCAGCTTGTCCACGGCCTGGGGCCAGCGCCGGTTGGAAAGCCCTTTTTTCTCTCCGGGCAGTCGGGCGCAGGAAGCGACTGTGCCTTGGGAATCGAAGACCGCCGCGCCCAAGGGGGCGTTGACGAGATTCGGCGTGCCGGCCTGGCCCAAGGGGTAGAAGAATATCTTAAATTCGGCGCCGCCCGCGGCTCCGGTGGGCACGGGCAGAGAAGCCGGCCACTCCTGCGGGATCACGGTATTGCAGGGAGCCTGGAACCGGACTTTCCGCACTGCATCCTTGAGCCCGGCAGACAGCGGCGCGGCCTTATGGCAAGCGCCGGAGGCCAAGGCTAGAAATGCGCAGACCGCCAGGGATATTGTTCTCATTGCACCTCTATGAACTGCGAATCGGCTTGACGCCAAGCCTGCTGGAACCGCTTTACGGGTATGAACTTGCCTCGGCCCGCCGGCGTCCGCCCATGGGGCCCGGTATTCCAGCTGTCATTGACATAATAACCCAGGACCGGGCCCGAGGCCAGGTATTCCACGCCCGTGATCACGATGGCATGGTAGATGCCCAGGTATTCTTTTTGTCCCAAGAGGGCGCCTTCGTCGACCACCACGAACAGCATCTTGCCCTGCTTGGCGGCCGCAGCTAACTGCTCGGGGCGGGCATAGGCATGCTTGGTTATCAGCATATCGTGGGCCAGGAGCAGGTTCCCATTGTAAGCTGGAGGCGTGCCGGACTTGTAGAAGCCTTTGGCCTGAGCCTCGGCGCTGAGTCGATTTTCTAAAGCCTGCGGGTCGCCCTTGGGGATGGCGCCGTAGCCGACTAATATCTGCTGTTGGGCCGCTACCGAACAGGTGGAATCCCGGTACTGGGCATGCACCAGACCGGCGCGGCCCGCAGGGTCTCCGGCAGTCCGGGTCAGTCCGGCCCGGCGCAGGGCCCGGAGCTTGCCGCTGAAACCGGGCTGCCAAGTCCTGGAGCTATCCGCGGCATCCGGCGCCGGGACCGAGAGGGGGGCGTCTAAAAGGCTTCCGGATCTGCGGACCCGCGGGTCGAGATGGGACCGGGCGGCTGGAGCCAGGCCTGCCGGCACGTTCGGGACTTCCCGGTCCGGGCCGAAGCCCTGCAGCGCCGAAGCCGGCAAAGTTCCGAGCACTTTCCGCTCTGCCGCGCTTTCCGGGGCATCGTAATATTCGATGAGCCCGCGGAAGTCCCAGCACGACTGCGGCAAGCTCGCGCCGCGCTGCAAGGCGAGCAATCGGTCGCGCAGGCCGGCTAGGCGCACGGCCGCGGCATTGGCTGAGCCGCGCAGGGCGCGGATGGCGGCTTCCGAGGGCATGCCCATGTCGTCTATGGCCAAGGATATGGTCTTTAGCCGGTCTAATACCGCGCCGCCCTCGGCGCCGAGCCGCTGCACCGAGGCTATGCGCTCCGGCCGGGAGGAGGCAGCGGCCTCCGCCTCCGCGGCGCCCGCCTCCAGCCGGGCCATGTCCGAGGCCAAATCGGCGAGCATGGGCACGATGGTGCGCTGGCTGCGCTCCAGCAGGCGGGAATGCAGGGAGGTTATGGCCGCCCAGAAGACCAAGGGCTTGAGTCCGGAACCCTGGAGTTCATCCTCCAAGCCCGCGGCGGATAGAACGAGTTTCAGACAGTCCCGATTCATGGCGTCGAGCGCCAGGATATCCTTAGCCGGGTCAAAGGCCGCGTTATAGCGCGCTTCAAGTTCCTTGGTCTTATTGGATTGGTATTGGGCAGACGAGCAATTGATCTGGATCTTCGGAGTCGCGCATATCTTGGACACGAGCTCGTCCATGCCGGATAGCGGGGCCGTCGCCGCCCAGTTCGGGGCCAGCAGGAGGCTGGCGGCTAGGATACGGATGCTCATTGCACCTCGATGAATTGCGAGTCGAGTTTTTTCCAGGCCTTAAGGAACTGCCCGACCGGGATGAACTTGCCCCGGCTCGGCGGCCGAGTCCCGCTGTCGTTTATGTAGTAGCCTAAGACCTTTCCGTTAAGGCCCAGGTATTCCACGCCCGTGATCACGACGTCGTGGCCGGCTCCGAGCCAGTCTTTATCTTGCCAGAGTATGCCGGGGTCCACGCCTACCAAGAGCATCTTGCCCTTCTTGGCTGCGGCCTCCAGTTGCGCGGGGCTCGCCGCGGTGAGCTTAGTGATGACCAGGCCGTGGGAGAGCAGGAGGTCTCCGCTATATGCGCTCGGAGTGCCCTCCTTGTAGAATCCGCTAGCGAGCGCCTCGGAGCGGAGCCGGTCTTCCAGGGTCTGGCAAGCGCCCCTGGGAATGACCCCATAGCTGACGAGTATCTGCTGCTGGGATACGATGCTGCAGGTGTCATCTCCGTATTGGGTGTGCACCAAGCCGGCGCGGCCCGCCGGATCGCCGGCGGTCACGCTTATTCCGGCCCGATGCAAGGCCTTGATCTGCATGCCGAATTCCGGCCGCCAAGACCGCGTTGGCTCGGCCGATATGGGCGGCACGGACGGCGGGACCCGCGGCACATCCAGGATGCTGCCGGCCATCCGAGCCCGGGGATCGTGCGGAGGCTGGAAGGCTGGGAATTGGGCCGCTAGCGAGGCTTCGCGGCCTGCCGCGAAACCCACTTCCGCGAGATGAGGCATGTCCCCGGAAACCTTTCGATCCATAGCGCGGGCTGGAGCGGAATAGGATTTGACCAGGGCGGATAAGTCCCAACCCAGCGCGGGCAGGCCGCGGGAACCGTCCCCAGCGATCAGCCGGTCGCGCAGGCCGGCCAACCGCACGGCACAGCCGTTGGCCGTGCCGCGCAACTCGATGACGGCCGCATCGGCGGGGTCGCCCATGTCGTCGATCGCCAAGGAGAGCGTCTTCAAGCGGTTCAAGATATGGCCGCCCTGGGTCCCGAATCGCTTGGCCCAAGCTGCGCGGTCCAGCGGGAAAAGGAACGGATCATCGACTTTTTTGGCGGCCCGCTCCAGTTTGGCCAAGTCCCGGCCGAGGTCGGCCAGCATCAGGGCGATGGTCCGCTGGCTGAGTCCTAAAAGGCTTTTATGGATCGATTCGGCCGCGTCCTCAAAACCCGTAGTGTCTAGCCCCGCCTTTCTGAGGTTGCGCCTTAAGTCGGCGGCGGATGAAAGCAGGGCCGTGCAGTCGCGGTTCAAGGCGCTGAGTCCCAGGATGTCCTGGGCCGGTCCGGCTAGGGCCTGATAGCGCACGCTCAGATCCCGGGTCTGTTCGGCCTGCAGCTGGGCGGACGCGCAATGTATCCTAAGATGCTGGGTGGAGCAGATCTGGGCCAGCACCTCGTCCATCTCGGACCGAGGGGCAGCGGCCGCAACTGGCGCGGCCAGCAATAGGCAGGCTAAGACGCGATAGAGGGGTTTCATCGCTGCGTCGGTCCTTACTAAAGGAGGGTAGCCCCGAAGCCTGATTATGTCAATAGTTTTATGGATTTTATCAGGGGTTTGATATAATCAGCCCTATGGAGAAAAAAACACTTTTGCGCAAGCTTCTGAAGATCGCCGCAGTGCTCGCGGCGCTGGGACTTATCGCGGCCGGCATCGGGACCTGGGCCCTGAAGCGTTATCTGCCTCCGGAGAAGCTGCGCGAACTGGTGCTCACCCAGGCCAGCAAGGCCTTGCAGCGCGAGATCAGCGTAGGCGATATATCCATAGGCTTGGTCCAAGGCATGGTCATAGAGCGCCTGGCCATATCCGAGCGCCCGGATTTTAAGGCCGGCCGGTTCGCGGAGGCGGAGTCTTTCTCCTTGCGCCTGCGCCTGTTGCCTTTGCTGCACAAAAAGATAGAAGTGGACAAGGTCTCAGCCGACGGTCTAGTGCTCAATATATCACGCCGTACGGATGGCACTTTCAATTTCTCGGACCTGGCCGGGTCTACCGCCGCGGCCAAAGGCGCGAGCGCCGAGGCCGGCGCCAGCCTGGCTTTGTCCGTGTCCAAGGCGGCTTTGCGCAACGCCCAGATCACGTATAAGGATCCCGGCCAAGGGCAGGATATCAAGATCTCCGGGCTCAACGCCAAGCTCGCGCATTTCTCCCTGGAAGGCCCGTTCTCCGCCGATATAGAACTGCAGGCCGCGGGCAAGATCGGCCCGCGTCCCCTGGCCGCGAGCCTGGCCTTCTCCGGCAAACTCGACCTAGGAGGCGGCAAGCTCGAGCTCATGTCCGCGCAGGTCAAAGGACTCAAGGTCACGGAATCCGGCCGCGAAGTCCGCCTCTCCGGCAAGATTTCCAACGGCAAAGCTCCGAAATTGGATATCGAGGCCTCGGTATTCCTATCCGGGAAGGAGATACTCTCCGCCGCGCTCGAAGGCGCGCTGACCAGCACAGGTCCCAAGCCGGCCGGAGACATCCAGATGAAGCTGCGCACTCCGGGCTTCGATCCGGGGGCGGTGCGGCTGGCCGAGCTCATTGCGGCCGGCCTGCCTAAAGGCGTAGTGGTACCGGAGACGCGGGTCGAAGGCCGATTGCTGCTCGCCGGAGAAGAACTTAAGTTCGAATCGCTCAAGGCCGATACCAAGCTGCTGCGTTTGGAGGCCTCCGGCAGACTGACCAAGATATACAGCGGCCGGCCGGAGCCGGATCTAAAGGCTAGCGTGCATGTAGAAGCGCCCCGGATGACGGCCCAGGACGCGCCCTGGTTGAAGCTGCCCGCTAACATTACGGTACCCGCTTCGATTTTGGACGCACAGCTAAGACTGAAGCCCTGGGAAGTGACTTTCGAGTCCCTGCGCCTCAAGAACTCAGTAGTGCAGTTGGACGCCTCCGGAACGGTCGTCGACCTGCTGGCCGCCATGCCGCGTCCCCAAGAACTCAAGATCAAGATCCATGCCGACCTGCCCCAGATCGCGGCCGCGGATGCGCCTTGGCTTAAACTCCCTATCGGGCTTATCGTCCCGGCCGCGGGCTTGGATGCGGAGCTAGCGCTGAAGTCCTGGGACGCGGCCATAACCATGCTGAAGGTCAAGGCTCCGGGCGCGCAGATCGAGGCTTCGGGAGCGGTACGCGACCTGCTGGGCAAGCCCAAACCCGAAGGACTCAAGGCCAAACTGCACCTGGACAGCTCCCAGATCAAGGCTTCGGCCCTGGCTTGGCTCAAGCTCCCGGCCGGACTGGCCTTGCCCGCCGTGGTCTTAGACACCAACCTGAAGCTGGAAGGAGAGGACCTGCGCGTGGAGTCCCTGCTGCTGAAATCCTCGGCCGGAGAAATCCAGGCCAAGGGCACGGTGCGCAAGGCCATGCATGGTCCGATGGACCCGGACCTGGACGAGCAGGCCAAGCTCGACCTGCCGGCTTTCAAATCCGCGGACATCCCGCTAGCCGGAGTGCCGCCCGGCTTGGTCGTGCCCGCGTCTCAGCTGGAGCTTTCCGCGCTGGGCGGTCTAGACCACGTGGAACTGCGCCGCTTGCGCGCCGTCATCGGCAAGAACGACCTGGAGGTCTCGGGCAAGATCAAAGCCGCGCGCAGCGCGGACCCGGGATTGGACCTGCTGCTCAAGTGCCGCTCCTTCCTGCTGGAGGAGATCACGGCCATAGCTCCGCAGACCCGCGACCTCAAGCTCAAGGGCAGCGGCCTTTTCGCCCTGGGCCTGACCGGCCCGCTCTCTAAGCCGGTGCTTTCCGGAAAGATGAAGTTCTCGGGCCTGGGCGCGGACGCCGCCGGCCTGCCCCTATCTGAGTTTACGGGCACGGCGTCGTTCGACGAGCGGCGCATCGACATCCACACCCTGTCGGGCAAG
>JBAZVY010000093.1:0-3967 GCA_041660645.1 Elusimicrobiota bacterium
CCGGGCGCGGTACGGCCGGCGCGGCCCGAGCGCTGGTCGGCGTTGGCCCGGCTGATGCGGGACAGATACAGCGTATTGATGCCGCGCGCCGCGTCGTAGCCCGCCACGCGGTGCAGGCCGCTGTCGATGACCATGGTCACCTGGGGTATGGTCAGGCCGGTCTCGGCCACGTTGGTGGCGATGATGACGCGCCGCGCCGGGGAAGGCGACAGCACGCGGTCTTGCTCTACCAGGTCCATGGAGCCGTGCAAGCCGTGCAATTCGAGCCCGCGCGCCCGGCAAAAAGGGCCCAGCACGCTAAGGCTGCGGCGGATATCCTTCATGCCCGGCATGAATACCAGCACCGAACCGTCGAGGCCTTCGCGCTCCAGATCCTGAAGGGCCGCCAGCGCGTTTTCTGCGGGCTCGCAGCGCGCGCCCACGGCCTGGTGGCGGATGGCCACCGGGAACAGCCGGCCCGGAACGTCCACGCGCGCGCCTTCGGGCAGGAAGGCCGCCAGCGCGCCGCCTTGCAAGGTGGCCGACATGACCGCCAGCTTGAGGTCCGGACGCTTAGTCTGGCGCAGGCGCTTGAGCCAGCCCAGCGCCAGGTCGCTGTCGAGCGTGCGCTCATGGAACTCATCGAGCAGCACCGCGCCCACCCCGGGCAGCCCGGGCCCGGCGAGCATCTGCTGGATGAATACGCCGTAGGTTTGAAAGACCACGGCGGTGTCCGGCCCGCAGCGGCGGTCGAAGCGCACCTGGTAGCCGATCTTTTCGCCGAGCGTAGTCTTCGTCTCCGCGGCCACGCGGCAGGCCAGGCTGCGCGCCGAGAGCCGCCGGGGCTCCAGCACCAGGATCTTGCCCGGGACGGCGCCGAGCAAAAACTGCGGGACCTGCGTGGACTTGCCGCTGCCGGTGGGCGCCGATAGGATCAGGCTGCCCGCGCGCGCCAGCTCCTGGAGGATCTTCTCGCGCCACGGCTGGATGGGGAGCGGCTGCGTCACAGCCATAGGTGCAGAAGGCCTGCCGCGGTCACCGCGAAGGCGAGATTAAGGGCTGCGATAGCTAAAGCCTGCTTGAGGCCGGTCTCGCGCACGAGCACGGAGAGGCTCGCGAAACATGGCAGGTACAGGGTCAGGAACACGGCGGCCACGACGGACTGGCCCGCCCCCAGATGGAAAGGCGCCAACATAGCGATGCTCACGTCCTTCCTCAAAAAGCCCAGGACCATGAGCGGAGCGATATCGGAGGGCAGGCCGAAGAGACGGGTCATGGCTGGGCCGCAAGCCTGGGACAGGGCGCGCAGCAGTCCCAACGTGTCGCAGACGCCCACCAAAGCCACCCCGGCCGTGATCAACGGGACGGCCTCGCACAAGAAACTTCGCACGCGCAGCCAAGTCTTCTTGGCCAACACGCCGAGCCGCGGCCGCTGATAGGGCGGAATCTCCACGAAAAGTTCCGGGCATTCTCCCTTCAGCATCCGGTGCAGCAGCATCCCAGCCGAGATCCCGACCAAGGCGATGGCGCCGAAAGCGGCCAGGGCGTAGAGGATGCCGAACCTGCCGACCTGGCTCATGATCATGGCGCTCTGCGGCATGCAGGGCGCGATGAGCAGCGTAAGGGTCATGGCGATGAGCCGCTCGCGCGGCGTCTCCAGCACCCGCGTGGCCAGCAGGCCCGGGACCTTGCAGCCCAGGCCCAAGATCATGGGGATGGCGCCGTAGCCGTGCAGGCCCAGACGATGCAGCCCGCGGTCCAAAATAACCGCGAGCCTGGGCAGATAGCCCAGATCCTCCAGGTAGCCCAAGACGAAGTAGAAGGCCGCCAAATAGGGGAGCACCGCGACCCAGGGGATGTAAACTCCCGTGGTCAGGATACCGAAGGAGTCCATGGGGTCAGGGCTGGTCCCTACTAATAAGGCGCGAACGGCAGGCCAGCCCGAGATGAGGTCCGCCAGCCGCATCACGAAAGGCAGGTAGAGCCGTTGGAAGGCAGGCTCCAAGAGGCCATGGATGACTCCCTCAGCCGTTGCGCGCACCGCGAAAAAAGAGACGCCCAGCACGGCCAGGGCCAGGGGGATGCCCGTATCCGGACGGATCGAGAGCTCGGCCAGCCGCTCCGTGAAGCCCGGATGCTTATGGGATATGGTCTGCAGCTGCCGGCTCAGTTCACCGATGAGTTTCCACTTATCGTCGTCTCCCGCAGGCACGGAGATCGGCCGGGGCGGATCGCCGTGGAGCGTTTCGAGCACAGCGCGCTCCAGTTCGCGCAAACCCTCCCCGGTCACGGCTACGAAAGGCACGATCGGCACCCCGAGCCGCCGGGCGAGGCCCGGCGCGTCGATGTTGATGCCGCGCAGGGCTGCCAGGTCCCGCTTATTGAGCAGGAACACCAGGCGCCGGCCGCGCTCCAGCATCTGCAAGGCGAACAGGAGGTTGCGCTCCAGGTTGGTGGCGTCGATGACGTGTACGACCACGGCCTGGGGGCACTCTTCTATGATCCGGCAGGCCACGCGCTCAGCGGGAGAGGCGGCCGAGAGGCTGTAGGCGCCGGGAACGTCTATGACTTGGAACCTCTCGCCCCGAAGCCGGGCGGTGCCGCTGAGGAACTCCACCGTGGTGCCGGGATAGTTCGAGGATATGGCGTCGAGCCCGGTCAGGCGCGAGAATACCACGCTTTTGCCCACATTCGGGTTGCCGGTCAGCAGCAACCTGTGCTCCTGGGCCTGGACCAGGATATGCCCAGCCATCCTGCGCCCCAACGCCACGGTCGAGCCCATGACATCGACCACTACCGGCCCGCTGCGTCCGGAATCCGCCAAACGGCGGATACGGCGGCCCGCATGCAGCCCCAGGGCGGAAAGCTTCCCGCGCAGTTCGGCGCCGCCGGAGATGGTCTCGATGACGGCGTATTCCCCGGTGCCCAGGCCCAGCAAACTGGTCGGCTGGGCCGGAGTCACGGCCGCCCCCGCGCCGCAGCCTCGGAGCAGCTCCGGCACAGGCCGGATATCTCGAGGACATGGCCCTGCATCACGAAACCTCGGCGCCGAGCCTCCACCCGCTGTTGGCGCTCGATGGCCGGGCTGGTGAACTCGAACACCCTGCCGCAGCGCAGACAGGTCATGTGGTCATGATGGGGTTTGCCCGCCGCGACCTCGAAACGACGGCGCAGGGCCGAGGGGGCTTCCCCCACCGCGATGCCCAGGCGCGCGAAAAGCTTGAGGGTCCTGAAAACCGTGGCTCGGCCCAGCCGGCGCCGGCGGCCCCGCAAGGATTCGTAGAGAGCCTCGGCCGAAGCATGGGCCCCAGACGAGGAGAGCTGCTCCAGGATGATGCGCCGGGGACGGGTCAGGCGCAAGTCTTGCCGGCGCAGCATCTCCAAGGCGGCTTCCATATTATTGATATCTCTGTCTCAATTGTAGCAAACCTTCGGGCTGGGGCGCCAACGGCCAAAGATCCCCGCGCGGCGCCGGGCAGGCCCCCGATTTTATCTTTGCCTTGTGACCGGGATAATGCTAGACTGGCCATATTAAGGATGTTGCGCGGAGATGAATACGGTCCCGGCAGACAGTTTAGACGGTAGTTTTCGAACCTGCGACGAGTAATAGTAGGACCTTACCCACCGAAAGGTGGGTTTTGTGTTTATGTGAGGCCATATGAAAATGCATCTCTTCGAGTTCAATTCCGTGAATAAAAAGCTGAAGTGCCTCTGCGGTTGGGAGCGCACCCTCAAGACCACCGACATCCGCGTGGCCTATGAGAAGTTCAAGAAGCATTGTTCCGACCACAACTGTCCCGCTGCCCATTAGGGCGGTCACGCTCCCCAGCGCGCCCGATCGGAGAGTCCGCCCCCGGCGGCCATGACGGCATAGCGGTACGGCTCGCGGCCGACCAGCCGCAATGACGGGAATGCGCGCCCCAGCAGGCGGCTAGGGCCGTAATGGATCGCGACGGACTACGGCTATCGGATCTTTCGGGAGAACCGG